>CAYYEE010000224.1:0-7303 GCA_964470775.1 uncultured Planctomycetota bacterium
CCCGAACTTGCCCAACCCCAGCACGCAGTAGCTCGCCTCCAGCCCGGCCACCGAGCGCGGCGCGCCAAACCGCCTTCGCAGCGCCGCGTACACCAGACTCGCGGCCCGGTCCACCACCTTCTCCGCCAGCGCCGTCAGACGCGCGCTCAACGCCCGAAAATCCGTCCCGGGCGTCAAAATGTGGTCCAGGTCAATCAGAAATATCTCGTGGTCTTTGAACGCGTTCAGCCGCTGGCGCTGTTCCTCCAGCGTGGCCGCCCCTTCCAGCGCCTTGTCCAGCCGCGCGCCCAGCGTCTCCACCGGCTCCCCAAAACGCCGCCCCTCCAGCCTCGGTCCCATCAGCGGCAACAGGCTCTCATACTGCAAACGGATGAAGTCCTCCCACAAGAAATCGCTCGCGCCCAGCAGCCGCGCCAGGTCCTTCATCACCAGCGGATTGGTCAGTTGCCCCGCCCATCCCCCCTTCTCCGGCGCGGACAACATGGCGCCCACCAGTTGCTCGAACCGGCACAGCGCCGCGTAGGGGTCTGGCGCCTGCGTCAGGAAGTACGTGAACTGCTTGGTCAGCAGCGCCGACAGCTTCACTTGGTCAATGCGCGCCACGTCCAGAATCGCCCCGCCCTGCGCGTCCACGATGTAAAACTCGTCCTCGATCCGCTGCCCCACGGTGCGGATCACCACGCGCTCGATGGACACGCCCCGCAACGCCAGCGCCGCGCTGAACGTGTAGAGGAAAAAAGGCGTATCCTCGGACACCACCTTCATGCGCGTCACGCCAGGCGTGTCGTTATCCACCTCCACGCCCACCGGCATCAGCGCCGACGACGCGTCCACCCGCCGCTCCGCCAGGCTGGCCGCCACCATCTCGTTTACCCTCTGCCGCGCCCGTGTCGGCCCGTCCTCCTGGCCGCCTTCGAGCAGCCCAACCACCTCCGCCAGACACGCCCCGGCCTCGGCCGTCCAGGCGTCCGGCGTGCGGCTGCCCACCAGCCTGCCCTTGAACCGGTCAATAATGCGCCGCCGCCCCCACGGCTCCGGGCCCTCAGCGGCCCGGGCCTCCGGCGCCCGCTGATAGGTAAAGATGTCGCCCGACGCCGTTTCGAACCCCAGCGCCGCGAAAACGCCCGTGATGAGTGAGAACACGCCCGGATAGTCAAACGCCAGCACCGTGGCCTCAAACGCCCCCTCGTCGCCCACCCGCGTCAGCAACTCCACCGGCCGCTCCGCGTTCAGCCGCGCCAGCGCTCGCACATGCCCCGCCACCTCTTCCGCCGAAAAACGGTCGAAGTAGCGGGGGTCGAGCCGCGACAGATGCTCCGCCGCCAGCCGCTCATCCACATCCGGCAACGCCTTCTTCAGTTCATCCAGCGAAGGAATCATCCCTGCCACCCACAACACACGCTACCACGTCCGCGGCCCGCGGCGGGCCGCCACAGAAACGGAGTATATGCCCCTGCGCCGCCTGCCGCAACGGCGGGCGCGCTCGGCGGCGCAACGGCCTCTCCAGCCCCTCCGAAAAAGCCCCCTTCCCGCCCAAACGTCTTTTTGCCCGCTTGGGCCCCCGCACGGCCCCCGCGGCCTCTCCATTGTTCTGTCGCGCCGAATCTATGCGTCCCAGGCGCCAAGGAGCCTCCCCACGGCCCGCAGGTGGTTCCCGCGGATGAGCGGAAATTGCCGTTTGCGGCTCATCTTTGGAGGGAAAAGAACCTCGTTCGCATGTGTTCCAGATGGCCTGAGCGCCGACAGGCCGTAGAGCGGCATAAATCGGCCAGTTACGACCATCGCGTCTGGAACGCGGCGGAAAGATGGGGTGACTCTTCAGGTTTGGGATACAGGGCGTCTTGCTTTCGCGCTGGGCCGCCGTATAATAGCCGCGGTCAGCGGACACCCTCCATAACCGCCGGGGAGACATGCAGATGAGCATTGAGGTACGTTGCGGAGGCTGCGGCGCGGAGTTCACCACGGACGACGAGTTCGCGGGTCAAATGGCGGTCTGTCCTGAATGCCGCCACGAGATCCGCATCCCTTCCCCTCGTTCCGCCCCCGCCCCGGCCGCGGCGCACGGCTCAGACGCCCAGCCGCCAGAGACGACGGCGAAGACGGTCTCCGCGCAGCCCACGGTACCAACGCCCGCTCCGCCGTCGCCGCACCGCTCGGCCCCGCCCACGGCGCCGGCTTCGCCCGCCGCGCCCCAGCCTCAGACCAAAATAGGCGCAGGTCTCCAGATCGCTGTCGCGGCCCTTGTGGCGTTCGCCATGGTCGAGATCATCCAGGTGGCGATGAACGCCATCCGGCGTCCGCATCCGGTTACGGTGCGAACCGTGGCGGCGAACCTCGCCGACCGCGCCAAAGCCGTGGCGTCCGCGCGTCCGGCCACGCCCGTGTCGCACGCGGGCAGGCAAGACATGGCCAGCGTGCGCTCCGTGGCGCTGCTAGCTCTGGCCTTGGCCATGGGTCTGCTGGCCTTCCGTCTGCTGCTGCGGTCGGCCGCCCTCACCACCGCCGCCGGAACAAGCGGCCCCGGCCTTGTCGGCGCCTGCTTCCACGCGGGCGCCCTTGCGGGTCTGGTGTGCCTTCTGGCCTGGGCCGCGTCGTCGGCCAAGACGCCGGCCGCCTCGGACGGCATGGTGGCCGGGCTTCTGGGCGCATGGCTGGTGGCCGCGGCGCTGGTCTCCCTCGTGGCGTTCTTCGCCTGCGGCCGGACCTGCCCGCATTACTTCGGCCAGTTCATCTGCGACGCGGTCTTCGGCGCCGCAGTGCTTGCCTACCTGACCTGCTACCAACGCATCCCCGTGCCCTTCAGCCGCGTCAGTTGCGTGGCGGTGGCTCTCCTCCTGAACTCGGCGGTGGACTTCACGTTGTCCGCGCGCTTCGTGCTGCGCAACCGCGCCGCGGGCGGCCTTTTCCGCAGGGCCGTCTTCCTCGTGGTGAGCATCGTGCTCGTGGCCGTGGTCGCGTGGACACTGTCGGTCTTCGACAAGCCCGCGCCGTCCTCGCTCCGGCCCGCGCCCGCCGCCGCATCGCCCGCGCGGTGAGCGGTGCTGACGCCTCATCTCGATCAGCCCGCCCACCTGCAGCCCAGGCGGCTTCAGCGAGATGGCGCAGATACCGTCCCCAGACCAGACTGTGTCTTGTAATTTGACCTTGACGGCCTGCCGCAATCAGGCTATCATTGATTCCGATGTGACCGGAACTATCGAGCAAGTGAAATGACGACCAGAATCAACATCTTCTTGAACGCGCGTATTGCGGCCTGCGGCTCCGCTCTTTCCGCCGGCGTCGTAGTCGTAGAGGGAGGACCCTGACCGGCGCGCCAACCGGGAGATGATTGATCCCAGCCGATAAAAACCCCGCAGGCGCAAGCCGGCGGGGTTTTTCGTTTTAACGGCCCGTTGAAAAAGACACCGCGTCGGCGGGGACATGGCGCCTCAGCCCGCTAACGGCGGGATCGCAACGTGTCCCCGGAACAGACGCGACATTCTCAACAGGCTGTTGACCGTTGTCCAGCCAAAGGAGGAACTCGAAGTGCGCCACGGCCCCAGAAAGAATCAGGAGAGAGAACGATGAAGATGAACGGAGCCCAGTTGATCGTGAAGCTGCTCGAACGCCAGGGCATTCAGACCGTGGCCGGCATCCCAGGCGGGTCCAACCTGCCCCTCTACGACGCTCTGGCCGCGTCGCCGATCCGGCACATCCTGGCCCGCCACGAGCAGGGCGCCGGGTTCATGGCCCAGGGCATGGCCCGCGTGACGGGCGCGCCCGCGGTGTGCCTGGCCACGTCGGGCCCTGGAGCCACAAACCTGCTCACGGCCATCGCCGACGCCAAGCTCGACTCCATCCCCGTGGTCGCCATCACCGGCCAGGTTCCGCTGGCCATGCTAGGCACGGACGCCTTTCAGGAGGTCGATACCTTTGGGTTGATGCTGCCCATCACCAAGCACAACTGGGTCGCGCGCTCGCCCGCGGAGCTGCTGCGGATTCTGCCCGAGGCCTTCCGCGTGGCCGCGTCGGGCCGGCCCGGCCCTGTGGCGGTGGACGTGCCCAAGGACGTTCAGACGGCGATGGTGGAGTTTGACGCCTGGCCCGAGCCTGGCGCGGCGGAGACTTCGTCCGGCCCCGAAGCCAGCGCCGCGGAGAAGATGGCGGCGATGATCCGGAACGCGGAACGCCCTGTGATTATGTCCGGAGCGGGCGTGTGCGCGTCCGGCGCGCCGGCCGCGCTGCGGCGTCTTGCGGAAAAGGCGCAGGCGGCTGTGGTCTGCACGCTGCACGGGCTGGGCGCCATGGAGTCGAGCCATCCGCTGTTCATGGGCATGATCGGCATGCACGGCGCGCCGTGCGCCAACGCGGTCATGGACGAGTGCGACCTCTTGATCGTGGCGGGCGCGCGATTGGACGACCGCGCCACGGGCAAGCTCGCCCATTTCTGCCCCAAGGCGGCTCTCATCCACATTGACGTTGACGAAGCCGAGCTGGGCAAGGTCCTCCAGCCCGCGCTGGCAGTCAAGGCGGACGCGCGATTGGCTCTGGAAGCCGCGGCCGGCCTCCTGCAGCCGTGCGAGCGGCCTCCGTGGCGCGCGCGCATGGCGTCGCTGAAGCGCTTGCGGCCCTTGGCCCTGCCTGGAGCCGGCGATCCGCGCACACCCTACGGTCTTCTGCTCACGGCCAGCCGCCTGCTGCGCGGGCGTGGGGCCATCGTGGCCACGGACGTGGGACAGCACCAGATGTGGGCCGCCCAGGCATGCTCTATCATCAGCCCCCGGCGCTGGCTCACGTCCGGCGGCTTGGGCACGATGGGCTTTGGCCTGCCTGCCGCCTTGGGCGCGGCTTTGGCCAAGCCTGAAGCGACGGTGCTGTGCGTCAGCGGCGACGGCAGCCTGCTCATGAACATCCAAGAACTGGCCACGGCGGCAGAGCACAACCTGAATGTCAAGATTCTGCTGATGAACAACGGCCACCTCGGGCTCGTGCGCCAGCAACAGCGGCTGTTCTACGGCGCGCGCTTCTCGGCCAGCGGCTTCGCGGCGCGAACCGACTACGCAGCCGCGGCCGAGGCGTTCGGCGTGCCGGCGGTCAGGCTGGGGCAAGAGGCCGATCCGGTGGAGGCCATGCGCCGCGTCTTTGATCGGCCCGGCCCGGCGCTCATCGACGCGCCGATCGGCGAGGACGAGATGGTGTTCCCCATGGTGCCCCCCGGCGCCGCCAACCGCGAGATGATCGAAGGAGAAGCCTATGCCCGCGCCAACGCTTGAAGCCCCGGCCGGCCGGACGGTCCTGGAGTTGACGGTCAGCAATCACCCGGGCGTCATGTCGCATATCTGCGGCCTCTTCGCCAGGCGCTGTTTCAACGTGGAGGGCATCCTATGCATGCCCATCGGCGGCGGCGCCCAGAGCCGCATCTGGCTGTTGGTCAACGAAGACCAGCGCCTGGAGCAGATGACACGCCAAATCCGCAAGCTCTACGACGTGGCGTCGGTGCGCCGCCACAGCGCCACGCACAAGGTGTTTGAGCGATTGGAGGAGTTCTTCAAGTAGCCGCTGGCAGGCCGGGGCAGGCGCGCGCCGCCTGCTCCGGCTTGGCCTTTGGCGCCCATGCGCGTATGATGGGCGCATTACCCGGACAGCGGCCGGCCGTCGCCCGCGTCCATTCCGCGGCCATCAGCCCTTCACAGAGCGGCCCATGCCCCCATGTCAGATGTGCGGCTGCTGCTGCCGGACATTCTCCGTCTTTGCCAGCAGACAGGACGCCGCGCGCGAACCCCGCATCGCCGTTGAGGCCATTGCGCTCGAACCTTGGCTGCAGACCGAAGAACGCGCGTACAGACTCTTCCCGCTGCCCTTCCACGAAGGCTGCGCGTTCCTCGATCCCACGAATCGCTGCGGCATTCATCCCACGCGTCCCGGGGTGTGCCGCAAGTTCGAGCCAGGCTGCCCTCAATGCGCGGAGGCCCGCGCCGCGCATGGCCTGCCTCCCATCGCCGAATCGCGGAGCGCTCCCAAGCCGATCCGCGACAGCCAAGACGCGTGGCAGATCGCCGACGACGGCGCCACGTCGGAAGGAGCAGGGCGGTAGGCGCCGCTCGCCTGCGTGCGGACAGTGGCCAAGCGCGGGGTTGCCCGGCGCTGCCCGAACCGCCGCTTGCGGCCCCCCAAGACCGCTTCCGCCCCGCCTGCGATCCACCCGCAACTTCGCCTCGCGCGGTCGCCTTCAGGCTAGCCCCGCGCGAAGAGGCCTTCCCCGAAGGCGCCACCTCCAACTACTCCTACTACGAGCAGAGCCCCCTGGGTCAGTGGCACGAGTTCGACATCGCCGCGGGCATCGACACCATCACCCGGTAATCCAGCCCCATCATGCATGTCGGACACGCACAAAGGGTCCGGCGCGTCCGGCGCCTTCCGCTTGCTCACCACGCCGCGCCGGCCCCTACCTCGGCCGCCAAGCTCTCACGCGCAACCGCCAGATCATCTTCAGCACGTCCACAACCTGGCGCGGCGAAACCTTGGACCTGCCCTTCTGACGGACCGCGAAGCGGATGGGCCATTCGGCCCACCGGAAGCCCGCCCGCTCCACGCGGTGCGAAAGCTCCTGCATGATGGAGAAACCCGCCGCGCTCAGCGTCTCCGGCTGAATCGCCGCCAGCGCGTCCCGCCGGAAACAGCGGAAACCCGCCGACGCGTCCCGCACCCTCAGCCCCAGCGCGAACCGCGCGACCAGGTTGGCGGTGCGGCTGTTGAGCTTTCTCAACAAACCCCACCCCTCCTCCACGCCGCCCCCCTCGACGTAGCGCGACCCCAGCGCCGCGCCCCCCTCCTTCGCCAGCCGCCGCAGCTCCGGCAACTGAAGCGGATCATGAGAGAAGTCGCTGTCCATAGTGCAGACAAAGTCGAAACCCGCCGCAAGCGCCAACGACAAACCGTCCCGGTACGAACGCCCCAGTCCCCGCGGTCCCGGCCGCCGCAACACCGCCAGCCGCGGCTCCCTGCGTCCAAGCGCCTCAGCTACGTCTCCGGTTCCGTCGGGCGACTGATCATCCACCACAAGAGCCCGCCACTCCGGCCCCAGCGACAGCACCGCCTCCACGATGCGCGGAAGGTTCTCCCGCTCGTTGTACGTGGGCAGCACGACCAGCGTCTCGTTCTCCGTCCCCGTGCGCAGATGCGACAAGTCCACTGTCATGCCAGCCCTTCCCCGCGCGCGCCGCCGCGGCCGTTTCTCAGGCCCTCTGGGTCCCATCCGTCTCCGCCACGCCGTCATAAACCTCACATTGTAGGCGCGTCCGCCCTCCTTGACAACCGTGTCCTC
>CAYYEE010000225.1:0-997 GCA_964470775.1 uncultured Planctomycetota bacterium
CCTGCGCGTGCGCCTCGTACTCGTCGGCGAAATAGCGAAGGGTCGTTAGCGCGGGGTTAGCGGCGTTCTGGCCCAGGCCGCACAGACTTGCGCGCGAGATGGACTCGCCCAGCGAACGCAGCTCGGAGATGTCCGACCTTGAGCCCTTTCCCTGGCAGAGGCGGTCAAGAATCTCCACCATGCGCCTTGTGCCCACGCGGCAGAATGTGCATTTGCCGCACGATTCCGCCTGCGTGAATTCCATGAAGAAGCGCGCCATGTCCACCATGCAGTCGGTCTCGTCCAGCACCACCAAACCGCCTGATCCCATGATGGCGCCATGTCGGGTGAGAGCCTCGTAGTCCACGGGCGTGTCGGCCAGAGACGCGGGCAGGCAACCGCCGGCCGGCCCGCCGATCTGCACGGCCTTGAAGGCGTGCCCGTCGCGGACGCCTCCGCCGATGCCGAAGACAATGTCGCGGATCGTAATGCCCATGGGCACTTCGATAAGCCCGCCAAACCGCACCTTTCCGGCCAGTGCGAAGACCTTTGTGCCGGGGCTGCCGGGCGTGCCCATGCTTCGGAAAGCCGCGGGACCCTCGCGCAGAATCCATGGCACGCACGCCAGGGTCTCAACGTTGTTGACGAGAGTGGGCCTGTCCATCAGACCGCGCGTCGAGGGATAAGGAGGACGCAAGCGAGGCATGCCGCGCCGGCCTTCGATGGCGGCCATGAGAGCGGTCTCCTCTCCGCAGACAAACGCCCCGGCGCCTTCGACGACCTCAAGATCGAGGTCAAAGCCAGACCCAAGGATATCCGCGCCCCAAAAGCCGTACTGTTTGGCTTGGATCAGCGCGGCGCGCATGTTGATGACGGCCAGAGGGTACTCGGCGCGGATGTACAGAACGCCCTTGCTGGCGCCCACGGCATAGGCCGCGATGACCATGCCCTCGATGACACGGTGGGGATCACTTTCCAAGATGAGCCGGTCCATGAAGGCGCCTGGGTCGCCCTCGTC
>CAYYEE010000225.1:1007-7280 GCA_964470775.1 uncultured Planctomycetota bacterium
ATGCCGCACTTATCATGACTCGGCGACGAGCGCGTGGCCGCCCACTTGCGGCCTGTAGGGAACCCTCCCCCGCCCCTTCCCCGCAGACCCGAGGCCGAGATGGCCATAATCACTTCATCCGGCTCCATGTCGCGCAGAACCTTGCGCAACGTGCCGTAACCGCCAAGCGATACGTATTCGTCAATATCCAGGAAGTCAACACGGCCGCAGTTCTCCAGCGCAACCTTGCGCTGGCGCTGGACGTAGCCGGCCGAAGAGCCAGCGCGCAGGTCCACGCGATAAAGTCCGGGCCGAAGCCATGCGTCATCGCTCAGCAGGCGTCCTAGCAAGCGGCTGGCGGCCGCGCGAGCGCGTCCCCAAAGACGGGGCGGGGAAAAGTGGCGGGCCACGATGTTAGGGACGGCGCCGGGAGGCACACGGCCGTAAAAGCTGCTCTTGCCATCGCTCTCGACAATCTCAATAAGGGGCTCCAGATGGCACATGCCAGCGCAGCCAACGGTCTTGATCTTCACGGGCGCGCCGAGCTTGCTGGCCGCGTGCAACGCGGCCCCTTGCACGGCTTCGGCCCCGCTGGCCACGCCGCAGGTTCCCAGGCCGATCCGGATCTCAGGGGCGCTCTGCACGCTCAAGGGCCATGCTCCTCAAGAAACTTGCCGAGCGTGAGCGGCGCGTTGCGCGCGGTCAGGCGGCCATAGGTCACTTCGTCTATCATCAGGCAAGGCGCCAGGGAGCAGCACCCGAGACACGCGACCTTCTGCACGGTGAACAGAAGGTTCTTGTCCGTGTCGTCTTCGCCCTCGATGCCAAGCTGCCTGCGCAGCGCGTCGGTAATCTGCGGCGCGCCGGCCACGTGGCAGGCGGTGCCGTGACACACACGGACAAGGTGGCGTCCCATAGGCTTCCGACGGAACTGGCCGTAAAAGGTCGCCACGCCAGTGACATGCGCGGGCGTGACGCCGGTGATCTGGCAGAGCCGATCGAGCGCCGCGTCGGGCAAGTAACGGAAGTGGGCCTGAATAGCTTGCAGCATCGCGATGAGCCGGCGCGGTTCGCCGTGATTAGCCTCCACGATGCGGTCCACCACCGAAAGGTCAAGCTCCGTCTCCATGCGTGTGGACTCACTCGCCACGGGTTATCGCCTCCAGCGCCGTTGGAGCCTTGATTGCGGCCCCAACTCCCCACGCAAGAAGCAGCACGCCTAATAGGCAGGCGGCGACGATAAGCAGCGCCAAGCGCGCGCGGAGCGTGCAAGCGTGTTGGGCTGCGCCCAAGTCTCCGCCGCGTTTGGGAACCATGGGGCGGATGGGGGTTGTGTCGCGCAGGATGCGGAAGCAAAGCGCGGCCACGACCGCGCCCGCTGCGAGCAACCAGGACCCACGCGCATAGAAGGCTCGAAGGCGGAAATAACCAACCCGCAACTCCGCGTCCATGCGCCGCAGCGCCTCGCGCGTAGCCGCAACTGTGTCTCCCTTATCATAACGCGCCTGAAGTCTCGCGATGTCGCCGGACCAAGGAGGCTTGCCAAAACCGGTCCTCGCGTACCGGTACGTCATGATCGCCGCGGTCACCGTCGTGAAAACAACGGCCACGGCGCCCACGGACGCAGCCAGGCGCCTGGCGTGCTGAAGCCGGTCTGGGCGGACGCCGTGGCTCATCCGGGATTCTCCTTGACGCGCCGCCTCGCCCTTTCCCTGGGACACCACAAAAAGCAATGCCCGCACGAAAGGCAACGGCCAGGATGAGGGGCGTACTCCGTGAGGCGCCCAGGGCGGCAAAGCCGGGCAAAACTGAACGCCACAACGAGCCCGCACCACACGCCAAAGGCTGTCGAGGCCGCGCGCATGCGCTTGCGCGCCACAGCCGCTGCCCTCTGGGTCTGCTCACGAGGCTGACCCGACATGCGCAGAGCCATTTCTTCGTTGGTTTCGCCTGGGCGCGGCTCCGCGATCCTGTCGTTGGGAATGAGGCCGCGACGCGCCTCCAGCGTCAGCAGCGACAGACCATCCCCGGCGAGAAAACCGCCGGCGCCGCCAACTAGGGGAAACGCAATGAACAAAAGGAAAGCGCCGCGCTTCATCGCGTCCCCTCCGACGCATTAGCCGATTCAATGGCGTCAGAGGGGCACGCGTCCCGGCACAAGGCGCAAACGACGCACTTGTCGGGTGTAATGGTGACACGACGCCAAGCCGCGCGCGAGCACAGGTTAAGCAGCGCCCCATAGGGACAAAGGAACCGGCAGTAGGGCCTGGCGACAAACGTTGAGATCACCAGAAGCAAGCCTCCAGCGATCAGCATGTGGGCCGGACCGGACAATCTGAAGAAGCCTACGAATGGGTCGAACCGGCAGGTGAGGAACACGCCGCTGGCCGCGGACACGGCGACCGCCAGCCCCAAATGAAAAAACGGAACCATCTCCAGAGCGCCGGCAATCCAGCGCGGAACCTTGACAGGACGCAGCAGAACGACTTCCTGAATCGCGCCGAGCGGGCATACGCCGGCGCAGAACACGCGCCCGAAGAAGAGCGCGAAGACCAATGGAGCGGCGAAATAGAATACCACAACGGCGGGAAGGGCGAACGAGGGGTCGGCGATGGCAAGGCTGAAGTTCTGGATGGAGCCGATGGGGCAGACGCAACCGCGACGCCAGAAGCCGAAGTAAGCCAGGGAGACGACGCTGAGGGCCAGCATGGCGGGCCGGCTGCGAAGGCGAAGACTGATCCACACGGCCGCCGCCAGAGCGGCCGCCAAGGCCGCCATGTCCAGAGTTTCGAGCCAGCCGGCGCTGGGCGAGGGCTGCGACATAGCCGGCTGCACGTGGCCGGACTGGAAGTCTGGAGGCGGGAAGCGATCCACCGCGCCGGCGAGCCAGCAGGGAGCGAACGACAGCAGGACCGCGGCAAGAAAAGCCGCATGTACGCGTTTCATGCGCGGCCCTTCCATTGGCTCTTGAGCACGTAGGGCGCGTCGGGGTCAACACGCATGAACGCGCCGGACGGGCAACGGGCGGCGATGAAACACTCGTTGCAGTTGAGGCACCGATCGTGTCGGACTTGCAGGTACAGAGACCCGTTGCCGAAATCAGAACACCCGCGAACGCATTTGCCGCAGCCGGTGCACAACTTCTCGTCAATGGTGTACTCGAAGTACGGTTCCTCGACAAACACGCGGCGGATGGCGTTGGTGGGGCACAACTGGTTCTCCGCGCCCTCATTCAGTTCGTTGACCGTGGGCCGGAAGAAGCCGGTGCAGCGTTCACAGTAGCCGCACATCTTGAAGTCATGAACGCATTTCACGGCCGATTCGTCAAGGACGCAGTCAGTGGCGCACTGGCCGCACTGAACACACTTGAGGGGGTCGATCTGCCACACGCGCCGCTTGCCTGCGCTTCGCGAAACGCCAAATCCGGCGGCGCCGCCGGCGATCAGGAGCAAAGCCGCGCGGCCCGCTCCGCGCAGGAAGTCGCGGCGCGTCATGCCGTTGGTGGGTTCGGAGATGTCGCTCAACGGGCCGTCTCCTCAGTCGTGAAGCGCTTTGCGCGCGGATCGTCGCAGACCGGGGCCAGCCGGCATCCGGAGCAGGCGCCCATGCGGCCGTAGGAACACGGTCCGGGCGCCGGACGCCGGAACGCCAACCACCCACTGAGCCCGGCAAGCGCCGAGGCCAAGCCCAGCCTGAGGGCGCCCTTCAGAAACCCCCGACGGCTCATCTTGTCGTTGAATTCAGTCACGGCTTGCGCTCCCCGCCAGGCGGCTCGAAGATCCATATCTCCGACGCAGGAGAGTAGATGACCAGAATGCGGCCGGACGCGTCAACAGCCACGTCTCCGAACAAGGGGGTGTCGGACGGCGCAGGGTCGGAAACGGACTGGCCCGCGGCGCGCGCGGTATGGATGCCAAGGACGGCAAGCAGGTTCCCTCGAGAGTCGTGAACCTTGATCCTCGGCAGGCCCTTCTCGACGGTAACGATCTCGCCGTTCGGGCCGATGGCGACGTGAATGGGGTTGCAGCACGGCGCAAAGCGGTTCGGCGCGGCGCCGCCGGCTCCCCATGTGCGGAGCATCTTGCCGTCCAAGTCGAAGATCTCGACTCTAAGCCGGCCGGGATTGCCAATGACAATCTCGTTGGAGGTGCTCACCGCGCAGTCCAGGTACATGC
The DNA here is from genome assembly GCA_964470775.1 of uncultured Planctomycetota bacterium. Lineage (GTDB taxonomy): Bacteria > Planctomycetota > Brocadiia > CAIUPP01 > CAYYEE01 > CAYYEE01. Next base: position 5,162 of record CAYYEE010000225.1, read on the forward strand.
TGGGGGTGATGATGCCGGGCGCGCCGCTGGGGTCGCGCTTGCCGATGGACGTGATAAAGTCGCCCGTGGTGTCGAAACGATGCACAACCCGATTGAGCGCGTCGGCCACGAGCAGATTGTAATCGGAGACAGCGATAGAGGTGACGTTACCCAGCTCGCCCTCCCCTTTGCCTGGCTTTCCCCACGAACTTGTCTTTGCACCGTCCTTGTCATACTCGTCGACACGTTGCGTCAGGCCCACAAAGAAGCCGCCATCGCGTGAGGGGGCAATGCAATGCGCTTCTCCGTCAATCGTGATCAGCCTGCGACGCTCGCCGTCCGGGGCGAGTTCAGCCACCATGCCAGCGCCGGCCACCAGGATCCGGCCGGCGCAGTCCAAGGCTAGACCTTTGGGGCGCGGCGCCCAAGCGGGGAAGCGCGCCGCGAAGCGGTAGTTCACGATGTTGGCGAACGGCCTGGCTTCAGGTGTGAGCGAGGGGTCGGCCGCCTGCTGGCCGCAGCCGGCCAAGGCCGCGGAGGCAAACGCGAGGCTCGCAAGGAAGGAAGACGCGGCTTTCATGGTCTCTCCCCTCTTCCCACCCAAAGACACACCATGCGCGTGAGATCGCGAACGATGAGGCGGCCGTCGGCCAGGGCCATGGGCGCCCAGGCTTCGTGGCCGTCAAGAACCTTGGCCTCGGCTACGAGGCGGAAGGCGTCCGGCGTGGCCTCTATCATGCGCAGCGCCCCCTTGGCCCCGTCCAGGGCCAGGATCATCCCGTCCGCGATGAGGAATGGTCCGAGCTCGAATCGCGCTTTGGCGCCGCTGCCCCACAAGCGCGAGCCATCCGGCGCCAGACAGACCAACTCGCCGCTGGGAATGATGGCGTAGATGTGACCGTTGTAAAAGATGGGCGTATGCTGCGTGGCGCCCAAGACGGAGGGCTTCATACGAAGTGTCTCCACGGCCTCAAGGCCAGCCGCGCCAGCGCGGAGCTGGAACAGGGCCGAGCCCACACCGTAGCCCCCGCTGAAGAGGATGCGCCCCGCGCCAAGCCAAACGGGGCTGGCGACGGCGGCCACGGGCACCTGCCAGCCGGTCGTCTTCCACAGAAGCCGGCCACTCACCGCGTCGACTCCCACCGCGCCTTTCGTGGCGCTGTAGACGAACTGCCTAACGCCTTCCCACTCGACCGCGGTGACCGAGCAGTGCGTCATGGCCCAGCCCCCTGGGTTGGGCGTCTGCCACAGGGACTCGCCGGTGGAGCCTTCCAAGGCTATAAGCAGAGGGTTGCCGCCGGGGGCGAGGATGACGCGTTCCTTGTCCACAAGCGGACACTGGCCAGCGTACCACGGCGGAACCTGGGCGCCAAACTCCTCAACGAGATCCTTCTTCCACAGCAGCTCCCCGCTGATCGCGTCGAGACAGACCACTTGGCACAGGGGGCCGATCGTCACCACGAGGCGATCCGTAACGGTGGGAACGGTGCGGGACATGCCGTGGTTGCGTTTGACGTGGGAGGTGTAGGTGTAGCGCCAGATCTCCGCTCCGTCGGCCAGCGACAACCGGCGGATGGCGTCTTCCTGGCGCGCGGCGTCGTAGTCGATGACGTAGACGCTGCCTTTGTGGATGGCCGCGCCGGCGTAGCCATCGCCCATGCTCACCGACCACAATACAGGAGGCCCGCCTTGCGGCCATTGGCGGGCCAGCTTCTCTGTGACCGGCGCAATCCCGGTGCGGTCCGGGCCCCGGAACTGAGGCCAGCTCCCTTCCGCCTTCATTGGGCGGCCGGGTCCGAAAACCAGCTTCCCCGGATTGGCAGGCCGCTTGCCCGCGCCTGACGCTGCGAGCGGCCTTTCGGTGGGCAGTCTTGGCGAGACGGTCACGGCGCTGGCGGATCCAAGCCAAAGCGCCAGCGCGACGGCGCCGGCGAGCGCGGCCACCGTGGAAAATGGCGTCCAGGCGAGCAGCTCAACCGGAGCAGGCTCGCGACGCGAATCCAACGGCGCCGAGTTGTCTCCCAACCGTGTCATTTAGCGGCGCCCACCAATCCAAAGCAGTACAACGCTCCATCCTCCGCGCCGATCACCAACGCCCCCTCCCCCACCGCCGGCGACGCGGACACGCGCGCCCCGGCCT
>CAYYEE010000226.1:0-7257 GCA_964470775.1 uncultured Planctomycetota bacterium
CAGTTCGACGGGCATGACCTCGGCCATCAAAGTCACCCCAACCGCAACCGAGACCACCTTGGACCGCTATGGCTACACGCTAGGCCAGTGGAAAGCGGCGGGCGGCACGTCGGGCGAGGTTCTGCACTACGGCGACTGGAACGGCGTCACCCCGTGGGGCCGCAGCATGGGCCTTTTCAGCCACTACGGCTATCGCAACGTGCCCCTGTGCGTCTACTACCCCTGGCACGCCTGGGAAGACGGGAAGGACATCAAGACGCGCGTGCCTGGCACAAAGCCCGCCATCCTTGGCCGCATCGGCACGCCGCTGTTCCGCACGAGCCGCGAGTTGAACGGCCGGGCGCTGACGGCGGACGCCTTTGGCAAGGGCGGCGGCGGCAGCGCCTACGACGCCTTCGGCAACCTGACCGCGGGCACGGGCACGACGGAAGCCCAGGGCAGCAGCTACAAGAGCTTCGCCCTTCAAGGCCACCGCAACGCGTTCAACGTCCTCTACGGCGACGGCCACGTGGCGATCTTCGGCGACCCGCAGGAGCGCATCGCGTGGCACACGCTGCGGTGGATGGACTTCCGCAACAACCTCAGCTACAACTACTACTATGGCAACGCGGGCGGTTATCAGGGCCCCTTCAACCGCCCCATGGACAACATCTACTTCCGCGGCACGGGCATGGACATCTGGCACATGTTCGACGTGGCCGGCGGAGTGGACGTGGACGCGCAGTAGCCTGCCAGCCCGCCTTTCCGGTGTTCGCCTTCCACAAAGGCGCGGCTTCCTGAGCCGCGCCTTTGTGTCTTCCCCCCCCTTCTCGGCTGGGTCCACAATGAACAAACGCGGCGCGACGTTTATGCTCCTAACGCTGGTCCTGGCCGCGGGGCGGCCAAGCCAGGCCGCCCCGCCCAAGATTCTGAACGCCGCATGGGACAAGGACGCGCTGGGCAAGGGCGTTGTGATCGCCACGCCGGAGAACAAGGGCGCGGCCGTCCTCTTCACCGCGGGCGGAGCGGACTGGCGCGCGCATGACGTGGTGGAGATGCGTGTGCGGCTCAAAAACGGGGACATGGAGTTGCGCGACCTGCGGGCAGCGCTGGGGCGCGGACGCGAATGGATTGCGCTGGACGCGTCGCAGGGCTGGACCGCGCCGCTGGAACCGGAGCGCTGGCGTTCGGTGTATTTCGACCTGGGCCAGGCCGGCCGCGACAAGGTGGACGTGTTCCGCCTCTACTTCAACGCGCGAGGCCGCTTGGACGGCAAGAGCGTCGAGTTTGAGTTGGGCGAGCCGAGGCCTTTCCGCGCTGAGATCGTGCGCCAAATTCCCATGGAGCCCAAGCCCGGCGCGCCGCGTCCGCGGTTGTTTCCGCGCAACCAGGTGAAGTACACCTTTTTCATGAACTACCTCAGCGAGCCAGGATTCTTCCTGGATCGGCCCCTTTTCTGTGATCGGACGCTGGGCGAGGACGTCATCGGGTCCCGCGCGGGTTCCTACGAGAACTTCGTGGCCTACGCGAATGTGCTGAAGGAGTATGGGGCGGACGGGTTTGGTTATTTGTGCGCGCGCCGGAGCTACCTGGACCGGACGTTGACGGCGCTGAAGTACAGCGAACGCCTGAACTCGCCTGACTTCACGTTTCTGCCGGAGGTGACGCCGGGCGGCTTCGCGTCGGAACCGTATCTGGACGATCTGTTTGCCCCTGTGCTGGCGGCCAAGACCGTGTGGCGTCGCGATGGCAAGGCGGTGTTTTCGAGCTACTGCGCGGACAACACGTCTCCGGCCGCGATGGGCAAGGAACTGGAGGCGTTGCAGCGCAAGTACCCGGGCCAATTTCTGTACGTTGCGGAGATTCGGACCGTGTTCGGCGCCGCGTCGCGCAGCCACGGCCAGCATGGCGGCGTGCCGCGCCATGAGCTGGAAGCGATGCGCGATTATCTGCGCGAGTGGCTGGACGTGGCCGACGGCATTCTGTTCGCGGGGTGCAACCACCACGCCAAGGCGCCGCGGTTCCTGGATTTCAACGACGCGTGCTATCGCGACATCGTGACGCCGCTGATGCGCTCGGTGGTGAACGAGCCGCGGTATCGGGGCAAGCTGCTGGGGCTGAGCGCGGCTACGGGGTATGTGAGCCATCTGTCCAACTCTTGCCTGCTGGAGCGCGGGACGCGGACGCTGCGCCAGAGCATGGAGATCGCGCTGGCGGCCAAGCCGGATTTCATCGTGATGCCGGAGTGGAACGAGTTTCACGAAAACACGAACGTAGAGCCCACGATCTACAACTCGCTGGCAAACCTGCGCGTCATCCGCCACTACACGCGGGAGATGAAGGGCCTGCCGGCCGCGCCGCGCGAGGGCGACGACCCGGCGACGCCGAACCTGATCCTGAGCTATCGCAGCTATCTCACCCTGGGCGAGCCGCTCGAGGTAGAGGTGCTCAACGTGCCCGACGGACACGCGGGCCAGGTTCACGCGCGCGTGACGCTGCGCGATCTGACGGGCGCGGAGGTGGCGCGGTCGGAGGCGCGAGCTCTGGCGCTGGACCGTCTCGACGCGGCGGACTTCACATGGCCGTCGGAGCGGTTCGCGGGGCACGCGGCGCTGCGGGTGGGCGTGGAGGTCGCGGCGGCCGGCGGCGCGGGGCGGGTCTTTGACCAGAACTTGCCGCACATCCGGCTGTCGCCGGCGAGCGTGCGCCACAAGAAATGCGTGCGGCGTCCGCTGCGCGACCTGTACCGGCCCACCGCCTTTGAAACAGCCTGGGCGCCGGGCGGGGATCGCGTGGACATCCGCGTGGCGGGCAAGGAGACGCTGCGGTCCGTCGAAGTCGTCAAGGACGACGTGCCCTGGGCCGCGATCGACCCCGACAACGAGTTCGCGCTGAAGCCGGGCGAAGCGTTCATGCGGGCGCGGTGGGAAGGCTGGAGTCGCTCGGCGGAACGCTATAAGAGCTTCGACATCTCGGTGGAAGGCGGGAAGCTGGTGTCGTGGCGGCGGGGCGCGCGGGGCGCGGAGGCGCCCGGCAAATCCGCGAGCGTGGACGGCGTCATCAAGGTCCTCGACGCGCGGCCCGGCCCATCGCCGCAGTCGCTGCTGCTGAAGATCACGCAGCCGGAGCAAACGCGGGTGGTGTTCTCAAGCGGCGCGGAACGGTGGGCGGCGCCCGTGGACGAGGCGCGCCGGCGCGGGCGGCTGAGCCGGACGCTGAAGGACGCGTTCACCTGGAGCCTGGAGGAGGTTCAGGCCCTGCCGGACCTGCCCATGCCGCTGGACCGCGCCGAGGCGAGCGCGTCGCTGACCCTCAAGGGCGTGCAACCCGGCGACCTGCTGAGCGTGCGCGTCATCACCAAGGACGGCAAGACGCTGGACTCGAAGCCGTTCCTCGTGGCGCCGGCCGATGGCTTCGTGGCCATGCCTGTGGAGTCGGAAACGGCGGGCGGGCCGGTGGTCGTGCGGGCGCCGCGCTGGGACGCGGCGGAGGTGCGGTATGTGTTTGATCCTTCGCGCGGTTGCATGCTGCCGGCGCGCGCTGAACGGCCGAGCGACGCGGACGCGTTTCTGGGCGGCCAGACGCGCTATGGCGACGCCTTCTTCGCGGAGAATCGCGCGGGTCACTACCCCCCCACCGCGACGGACACGGCGCCTCAGTGGCTCAAGGGCGAGGCGGGCTGGGAGCTGGCGTTTGACGGCAAGGGCAACTACGTCGTCATTCCGGCGCGCGCCTGCCCCGTGGGCGCGTTCACGCTGGAGTTCGAGATTCTGCCGGCGTCGCGCAAGCGCCAGACGTTGGTCCAGACGTTCGGGGTTTCTTCGGGCGGGCTTCACGTTGCGATCGAGAACGGGCGCCTGGAAGGCCGCTTCACTAACATCGACGGCGAGACGTTCGCGTTCAAGACGGACGACGTGGTCGAGGCTGGCGTGTGGAGCCGGGTGACGGTGGTCTATGATCTGAAGACCATGGCGGTTCGCGTCAACGGCAAGGAAGCGGGCGCGTGGCCGGCGCGCGGCCGCGTGAAGCGGGTGCGGCCGCTGATCTTCGGCGGGTTCGGGTCGGGGACGGCGTGGTTCGAAGGGCGGCTGCGGGCGCTGAGGATCAGCCCGGCGGTGGAGTGAGGAGGCCGGGGTGAATGGGGCGCGGCCTCAGGAAGCGGCCGGCGGCGCGCTGGGGGCGGCGTCGAGGCGCCAGGGCTTGCGGATGCGGAACGGGGCGTGGAACTTGTTTTCGAGCTTGCCGCGCTCTTCAAGGTGGATGAAGCACGCGCGCTGGCATCCGCGGGCGCCGCAGATCGTGCCGGGGTGGTGGTAGCTGTCCCACGCTTTGACGCAGTAGGGGTTCTCGGTCTTGGCCATGTTGAACGCGCCGCCCGAGTAGGCGAGCATCTGGCTGCGCTCTTCGCCCTTGGGCAGGGCCAGGAGTTTGCGAATCTTGGGCGCCAGCGCGTCGGGCATGAAGGGGCTGGTCTCGGGCGTGCCCGCCTGGTACACGGCCGCGCACTTCTGCTCATCCAGCGCGCCCCACTCGATGACGTTGCCGGCCACGGTGATGCGCACGCTCTCCGTGGCGCTGATGGCCTGGGCCGGACACTCGCGGCAGCAGCGCTTGCAGCGGTCGCACAGCGTGCCGGGCTTCATCATGGGATCGGGCTCCAGCGCCGCGTCGGTGAGAATGAAGGCGAAGCGCTGGCGCGGCCCGAACTTGGGCGTCAGGAAGACTTTGCTCCAGCCGATCTCGCCCATGCCGCAGATGTAGGCGGCCACGCGGAAATGGATGAACACGTCGGGCTTGGGCAGGCCGGGGGCCACGGCCTTGCCCTGGCCCGATCCGAGGCGCACGCTGGTGTTGGGGTAGAGCACGGCCTCGTAGCCCTGGTCCTCGATCATGTTGCCCATCTGGCGCAGGACCATGGGCGCGAACACGTCGTTGATGCTGGCGTAGCCCATGGACGGCAGGCCGGCGAACCACGTGCCTTCCTCGATGCCGCGGTAAAGTCCGCGATGGACGCGGAAGGCGAGGCCGATGATGCTCTTGGCTTCGGGGAAGATGTAGCGGGGATCGTATTGCAGGGGCGAGCCTTCGAAGCGGTTGATGTCGCCGATGCCGACGAGGTCGGCCCCGCAGCTCAGGCCCCACTGTTTGACGTCTTGCGATGTGATCATGCGTTTCTCCTGTCAGGCGTCCGCGCCGAGGGCGGCGCTCATTTGCCGGGCCGCGCCGGTGATGGCGGCGATGGCTTTTTCGCGCGCGCCCGCGTCCCAGCGGACCAGGGGCGCGCTGCATGAGACGGCCAGAACGAGCCGGCCGCTCGCGTCGAAAACCGGCGCCGACGCAGCGCCGATGCCGCTGCCCGCCACGTCGCGCGTCTCGGCCACTCCGTCGCGCCTCACCGCGTCGAGCATGGCCATAAAGTCCTTGATCGTGGTGGGCAGGTTGGGCCGGCCGCGCTTTTCCACCAGCCGCCTCGCCTGCTCGGCGCGCTCCGCTTCGCTGAGCCAAGCCAGCAGCGTGCGGCCCGAGGCCATGATCTGGGGCTCGGCGATGACGCGGCTGGCGTGGGTGGCGACCAGGGCGTGGCCGGCCTGGCGCCAGTCCACAATGACGGCCTGGCCCTGGAACCACGCGGCGGCGGCCACGGTCTCTTGAAGGTCGGTGGCCAGACGGTCCACCCACGGACGGGCAAAGGCGGCCATGCGTTCGAGCGGGCTGGCCCCGTCGGCCAGCAACACGGCGGCCAGGCCGAGACGGTACTTGCGCGACTCTTCGTCAAAGGCGAGAAAGCCGCGGCTGACGAGCGTCTTGAGCAGGTTCTGCGCGGTGGAGACTTTGAGCCGCGTGGCGCGGGCCAGCTCGCGGACGCCCACGCCGGCGGTCCCTTCCTTGGCGGCCACCTCCTGCAACAGGCTGAGGGCGCGAGTGACGGACTGGATCATGTGTTCCACCATGATGAACAATCATGTTTGATGTTGAACAGAAGATAACTCGAGAGCTAGGGTGTGTCAAGAGGGTTTGGGGGGCAAACGGCGAGCCGGGGCGCGGCCCCTGTCGCGCGTGGGGCTTGTCGGGCCGTTGGGGAGGTCGCCGCGACCGCCGGGCATCTGTAGGGCGCGTCACGCGCCGGCGGGCAGGCTCAGCTCGGCGAGGTAGATGGAGCACGGCGGCTTGGTCGCGCCGCTGCCTTCGTGGCTGGAGTACCACGACACGAGGCCGCGGGTGTCGCTGAAGGGGGCGAAGCCGGGGTAAGAGGTGTCGCCGCCGCTGGGGAGTTCCACGACGTCTTCGAGGCGGCCATCGACCAGCCACGACAGCACGGTGCGGGGCTGGTTGTCGGCCAAGCGCTTGCGGCCGCCGACAAGCAGGCGCTTGCCCCACCTGGCCAGGAGCGGGCCGCCGATGAAGCGGCCGAGGTCGGCGCGGGTCCACTGGCGGTAAGGGGGCTTGGCCTGGCAGAGGCAGGCATTGGCGCGCGTGCGGGCCACGGCCACGATGGCGCCGTCGTCCTCAAAAACGAAGGCGGTTTCGTCGCCGCCGTCATCGTGGAAGAGGCCGGCCCACTTCCACACGAGTCCGTCGTCGCTTTCCAGAAGGGCCGATTCTCTGACGGCGGGGAACGGCGCGTCCTTCTCGGTGGGGGTGAAGTCGCGGACGCGGCGGGCGCACAGATAGGCCTTGCCGCCGAAGGCCGCGGCGCGCCAGACGTAGTGGCCGTAGGTCCCTTCCATGGAGCGCGGGCCTTGCCATGCGGCGCCGTCGGCGGTCCAGGCGGCGTAGCCGAGGTGGTCGTTGACGTCGAACACTCCGGGCGTGCACGGGTTGCAGAGCCACGCGCCGGAGTAGACGAAGAGCTTGTTCTGGAACACGAGGAAATGCGGGTCGCGCACGTCGCGCAGGGGCACGCTGAACTCGAAGACCTTGCGCCATTCGCCGCCGTCGGGGCTGCGCAGGACCACGATCTTGGATGTGGGGAAGACCATGTGGCCATCGGGGCAGGAGCGGAAGGTGAGGTAGAGCTCGCCGCGGAACCAGCAGAGGTCGGTGAAGGCGTTGTGCATGCCGTCGTCAAAGACCTTGCGGATGGCGTCTACGCGGATTTGCGGGGTTTGCGTCATGGGTTTGTCTCCTATGCCGTCCGTTCGGGGGGCCCGTTGCGATCCCGCCGCTGGCGGGTTTTCGCAACGTGTCCCCGCCGGCGCGGTGTCTTTTTCAACGGGCCTCTAGAGCTCGAAGTACTCCTGCCGGACGGCCTTGAACTTGAGGGAGGCCAGGTTGCGA
>CAYYEE010000227.1:0-7253 GCA_964470775.1 uncultured Planctomycetota bacterium
CGTTTGAGTTGGGACTGGAAGTCGGGAATCTCGACGCGCACGGTGGCGGGGAGTATGTAGACGGTGAGGGTGACGCCGACGAGGACGAGGAGGAGGAAGAGGAGGCTGCGGAGGATTTCGAGGCCGGTCTGGGGGCCGGAGTCGAGGATGGGGCGGGGGGAGGGATCGGTGGGGAGGGTCATGGGGGTGTCCTTGGGGATGTGCGGGAGTGTGTCGCTGACGGGAACATGATAGGGGGGGGGGGGGGGGGGCGCCGGAGGGGGGAGGATGGGAGGCACGGGGGTATTGGCCTGGACGCGGGGGAGTGGGAGGGGTAGGTTCACTTCTTTCGCGGTTTCAGATTGGATAGGAGCGGATATGGGCGCGACGAGAACGGGCGGGTTTGTGATTGGGTTCCGGCGGTCGGGGGCGGCGTGGCAGAAGGATTTGGGGGGGCTGGCTGCGTGGGCGAAGGCGAATGGGTTCGGCGCGATTGACGTGGGGCGGGACGGGGATGTGGCGGCGCCGCAGGTGGCGGGGGCGGGGCTGAGGGTGGGGAGCGTGGACTTGGCGGTGTGGCAGCCGATGATTTCGGCGGACGCAGGGAAGCGGCGCGATGCGGTGGCGCGGAACGCGGAATACGTGAAGGCGTGCGCGGCGGCAGGGGCCAAGGTGTTCTTTGTGGTGATGCTGCCTGAGGACGCGGCGCTGGCGCGCAAGGAGAACTTCGGCTACATGGTGGAGAGCTATGGGGAGCTGGCGAAGACCCTGGACGCGGTGGGGGGGAGGCTGGCGATCGAGGGGTGGCCTGGGGCGGGGGCGCTGTGCTGTACGCCGGAGGGGCTGAGGGCGCTGTTCAAGGCGTGTCCGTCGCCCTCGCTGGGGGTTTGCTTTGATCCTTCGCACTTGCTGCGGATGCGGATTGATCCGCTGCGGTTCGTGGAGGAGTTCGGGGGGCGCGTCTGGCACTGCCACGGCAAAGACACGGAGTTGCTGGATGAGGCGGTGTACGAGTATGGGATTGAACAGCCGCCGACGTTTGGGCAGCCGAAGCGTTTTGGGGGGATGACATGGCGCTACACGATTCCCGGCCACGGCGTGATGCGCTGGGGCGCGGGGCTGGCGTGCTTGCAGAGGCAGGGGTACAAGGGGGTGGTGTCGATGGAGCTGGAGGACGCGGACTTCAACGGGACGGAAGAAGGGGAGAAATTGGGCTTGACGCTGGGCCGGGCGTATTTGGAGGGGTGTTGAGGCCGGCGCCGGAGTTCTGCGGACGGCGACCCTCGCGAGCGGACGAACATCTATTTGTGGATGCGGCCGCGGTTTGAGACGCGGGTGATGGATTGATGACGGGGGGATTGACAAGCGCGTGCTGGCGCAGGACGCCAAGGCGATTGACCGGGAGTTGGCGCGTACGCTGCCGCTGGCTGGGCAGGGGGGGTATATCCCGACGCTGGACCATGCGATTCCGCATGACGTGCCATACGAGAACTTCCAGTATTACTGGAAGAGGAAGAAAGAGATGCTGGGGGTGGGGTAGAGCGCGGCGCGCGGGCTTGGCGCATGGGAAGCATGGGAAGCATGGGAGGTATGGGAGTTATGGACGGCCAGACGGTATAGGGGCGCGGCGGAGGCGGTGCTCTTCAAGGGCGCAGTAGAGGGCGGGGACGGTGAACTCGGAGACGAGGACGATCAATAGGCCGCCGAAAGAGGGGAGGGACATGGGGATCATGATGTCGGCGCCGCGGCCGGTGGAGGTGAGGACGGGGAGCAGGGCGAGGATGGTGGTGGAACTGGTCATGAGGCAGGGGCGGATGCGTCGCTGGGCGGCGACGGCGACGGCTTGGCGGAGCTCGGCGATGGAGGCGGGGCGGAGGCGGTCGAGGGACTGGCGGATGTAGGTGGCCATGACCACGCCGTCGTCGGTGGCGACGCCGAACAAGGCAAGGAACCCGACCCAGATGGCGACGCTGAGATTAACCGTGTGGACCTGGAAGAGGTCGCGCAGGTTGACGCCGAGGACCGTGAGATCGAGGAACCAGGGCTGTCCGTAAAGCCAGAGGAGGGTGAAGCCGCCGGCGCCGGCGATGAAGACGCCGGAGAAGACCAGGAGTGTGACGGGAACGTCCTTGAACTGGAAGTAGAGGATGAGGAAGATGATGAAGAGGGAGAGGGGCAGGATGAGGGCGAGGGTCTTCTGGGAGCGGATCTGGTTCTCGTAGCTGCCGGAGAAGGCGTAGCTGACGCCGGGGGGCAGTTGGAGCTCGCCGGCGGCGGCTTTGGCGGCGAGGAAGCGCTGGCAGCCTTCGACGACGTCGACTTCGGCGGCGCCGGGGACTTTGTCGAAGAGGACGTAGCCGACAAGGCGGGTGTCTTCGCTCTTGATGGCTTCGGGGCCGCGGACGTAGGTGATCTCGGCGAGCTGGGCCAGGGGGATCTGGGCGCCGTCCATGGAGGCGACGAGGATGCGGCCGAGGGCGTCGGCGCGGTCGCGCAGCTCGCGGAGGTAGCGGACGCGGACGGGGTAGCGCTCGCGGCCTTCGACGGTGGTGGCGACCTGCTGGCCGCCGATGGCGGTTTCGATGACGTCCTGGACCTGGCGCACGGTGAGGCCGTAGCGGGCGATGCGGTCGCGGAGGATGTGGATTTCGAGATAGGGGACGCCGGAGATGCGGTCGGCGATGACGGTGGCGGGCTCGACGTTGGGGGCTTGCTTGAGCAGGCGCTCGATGTCGTAGCCGGCCTTTTCGACGGCGTCGAGGGTGGGGCCAAAGACCTTGACGCCCATGGGGGCTCTCAGGCCGCTTTGGAGCATGACGATGCGGGCGGCGATGGGCTGGAGCTTTGGGGCGGAGGTGGCGCCGGGGATTTCGGCGGCTTTGACGATCTCTCTCCAGATGTCATCGGCGGAGCGGATGTGGGGGCGCCACTGGCGGAAAGGCTTGCCGGAAGAGTCGGGGATAAGCTGTCCGCGGGCGTCGCGGGGGAACTGGCCGGCGCCTTCGTCAAAACGGAAGCGGAGGCGGCGGCCGTCTTTGTCCACCACATACTCAGGGCGATAGGAGATGACGGTTTCGATCATGGAGATGGGGGCTGGGTCGAGGGGTGTTTCGGCGCGGCCGATCTTGCCGGCGACGGTTTCGATTTCGGGGATGGCGCGGAGGGCTTTGTCCTGCTTTTGGAGGATGTCGAGGGCTTCGCCGATGGAGGCGTGGGGCATGGTGGTGGGCATGTAGAGGAAGGAGCCTTCGTCGAGGGGAGGCATGAACTCCTTGCCGAGGCCGGGGAGGGCGTGGGTGGCGCGGACCCAGAAGGTTTTCTGCCTGAGCGTGTCCGCGCCGAGACCGAGCTTGTCCGCCAGCCAGGGGGCGAAGCCGAAGACCTGGCCGAAGCCGAGCCAGGCGGACGCGCCGAAGAGGACAACGGCGGCGGGGACGAGGAGGGTGAGGGTTTTGTGAGCCAGGCACCAGCGCAGGGCTGGGGTGTAGAAGCCTTGGATGACGAAGAAGAGGGTCATGAGCCCGGCGATGGCGCCGGCGACAAAGAGAAGGTTGAGGCCGAAGCTGCGCTGGGCGCCAAGGGGAAGCCAGAAGGCGGTGAGGAGGCCGGTGACGACGACGACGGCGAGGAGGCTGAGCGCGCGGGGACCGGCTTTGCGCAGGCGCGCGGGGGCGGCTGCGCCGGCAAGCCAGCCCAGACCTACGGCCAGGAGCGAGACGCCGGCCCACCAGCCGGCATAGAGCCAGGCGGGCGCGGCGGCGAGGATGATGAGGACGCGGAGGAAGTTGCGGCCTTTGCGGCCGAAGCCAGGGCCGAAGAGGATGCAGGCGGCAGGGGGGATGAGCGTGAGGGCGACGACGATTGAAGCGAAGAGGGCGAAGGTCTTGGTGTAGGCTAGAGGCTTGAAGAGCTTGCCCTCGGCGCCGGTCATGGTGAAGACGGGCAGGAAGCCGACGATGGTTGTGGAGATGGCGGTGAGCAGCGCGCCGCCGAGTTCGGAGGCGGCCTGGAAAATGGTTTCGGCGCGGCTTTGGCCGGGGGGGGCTTCGTCGAGGCGGTTGAGGATGTTCTCGCAGAGGATGATGCCCATGTCGACGAGCGTGCCGATGGCGATGGCGATGCCGGAGAGGGAGACGAGGTTGGCGTCGACGTGGAAGGTCTTCATGCCGATGAAGGCGATGAGCACGGCAAAGGGCATGACGGCGCTGATGAGGATGGAGCTGCGGAAGTGCATGATGGAGAGAAGGACGACGATGACGGTGATGAGTATTTGGCCGATGATGGCGTCGTTGAGGGTACCGAGGGTTTCGTAGATGAGGCCGGTGCGGTCGTAGAAGGGCACGACGGTGACTTGGCTGAGGGTGATCCAGGAGGGCCAGCGGTCGCGGGGGTTGGCGCGGAGCCAGCGGAGCCAGGCTGCTTCGTCCAGGGCGCCGTTCTTCCACGCGGAGAAGCCGTTGATCGCGCCGAAGGCCTCGATTTCGCTTGGCGGGACGGCCTTGTCCGTGAGAACGGGGCGGGCGGGGAGGCTGGGGGCGATCTCGGCGATCTTCTTTTTGAGATTCTTGATGGCTTCGAGGGGGTTGAAGCCGTAGCGGACGATGGCGACGCCGCCGACGGCTTCGGCGCCGTCTCTGTCCAGGGCGCCGCGGCGATAGGCTGGGCCCAGGCTGACGCGGGCGACGTTGCGGACAAGGACGGGGGTGTTGTCGCGGACCTTGACGACGGCCTGCTCGATGTCGCTGAGCTGGCGGATGAAGCCGAGGCCGCGGATGACGTAGTCGACGCGGTTGACCTCGATGGTGCGCGCGCCGGTGTCGACGTTGGAGGCGCGGGCGGCGGCGAAGACCTCTTCGAGGGTGACGCCGTAGTGGCGGAGGGCATCGGGGTCGACGTCAATCTGGTACTCGCGCACAAAGCCGCCGACGGACGCGGCTTCGCTGATGCCTTCGGCGGATTGCAGGGCGTAGCGGACCTGCCAGTCTTGGACGGAGCGAAGCTCGTGGAGGTCCCAGCCGCCGATGGGCTTGCCGTCGGGGTCGCGGCCTTCGAGGGTGTACCAGTAGACCTGGCCGAGGGCGGTGGCGTCGGGGCCGAGCATGGGCTTGACGTCTTCGGGGAGCGTGCCCGCTGGGAGGCTGTTGAGCTTTTCGAGGACGCGGGAGCGGGTCCAGTAGAACTCGGCGTCTTCGCGGAAGATGATGTAGATGGAGGAGAAGCCGAACATGGAGAAGCTGCGGATGGTTTTGACGGCGGGGACGCCGAGGAGGGCGGTGGAAAGGGGATACGTGACCTGGTCTTCGACGTCCTGGGGGGAGCGGCCCATCCACTCGGCAAAGACGATTTGCTGGTTCTCGCCGATGTCGGGGATGGCGTCGACGGCGACGGGGGATCGCTGGACGGCGGGGATGTCCCAGTCGAAGGGCGCGACGATGACGCCCCAGGCTATGACAAAGGCGGCGAGCAGGCCAGCGACCAGCTTGTGCGTGAGGCAGAAGCGGATGACGGCGTCGATCCACGTTCCGCCGCCGACGAGGGTGGGGCCGGAAGGCGTGGGGGCGTCAGGGGTTGTGCTCATGGTTTGCTCCTCCGGCCGGGGTGGATTGCTGGGGAGGGATGGTCTCGACGACCTCGCCGCAGGAGTACATGGCTTTGCCGAAGTAGGGGTTGGCTACCGCTTCGCTGGCCTGGAGCCACTTGGCGCCTCTGTTGTTGAAGGCCATGGGGCAGTGGAGGACGTGGACGGCGGGCGCGGGCGAGCCGAACACGCGAAAGGCGGCGAGGAGATTGAGCGAGAGGGGGGCGAAGGCTTGGCGCTGGGCCTGGATGCTGTCGGCGGCGGCCAAGGCGCGGGCGCTCTTGAGCAGGTCGCCGGCTACGAGGCGCCAGGCCGCGCCGGCGGGAGGGGAAAGGGCGGATGCGTCAACGGCGGAGAGGGTCTGGGAGAGGGAGTTGGCGGCCGCGACGGCCGGCCCGGATTGGCCGGCGGCCAGGGCGGCATGGATCTGGAGGTAGGCGTTCCAGGGCGGCGCGAGCTGTGAGGCGAAGCCGGCGGGCACGGCCAGCGGCTGAGGCGGTTGCGGCGCGGCGGATGCGGCGGGCGGGGCGGGCGGATTCATCATGCTGGGGCGGGCTTGAATCTGGAGGGAACTGTCTATCTTGAAGGCGCCGTTGGTGACGACGCGGTCGCCTTCCTTGAGGCCGCTGAGAACGATCTGCCAGTCGCCGGCGCGCGGGCCGAGGGTGACTTCCCGGCCTTCGAAGACGGGGGACGGGGCGGCGGAGGTCTGGACGTAGACGACGGCGCGCGAGCCGGTGACAAGGGGAGCGGAGGCGGGGATGACGAGGGGCTGAGGGTCATGTTCCGCTGCGACAAACCCGAGGGATTCGGCGCTGACCAAGGCCATGCCGCACTGGCCGCATGCGCCTGGGAGGGGCTCGATCTCGTCGGGGTGCATGGGGCAGACCCACTTGCCGGCCAGGCTGGGGTCGAGGACGCGGCCGTCCTGGGCGAGGGAGGAATGGACCAGGGCGCGGGCGAACATTCCGGGTTTGAGCAGTCCGGCGGGGTTGGGGGCATTGACGCGGACCTTGACGGTGCGGGTCATGGGTTCGACCACGGGGTCGATGAAGGCGATGCGGCCGGTGAATTGGCGGCCTGGCCAGGCTTCGACGGTGAAGGCGACATCCTGTCCGTAGCGGAGCCAGGGGAGATCGGACTCATAGGCGTCGAGGCGGACCCAGACGTGGGTGAGGTCGGCGATGCTGTAGATGGGCGCGCCGGCAGCGACATAGGCGCCGGCCTGGGCGTGTTTCTGGATGACGACGCCTCCCATGGGCGCGTAGATGGTGACGTGGTCTTCGGGCTGGCCGAGGTTCTCGATTTTGGCGATCTGCTCGGCGGTGAGTCCCCAGAGGCGCAGTTTGTCGCGGCTGGCCTGGAGGCTGCGCTGGGCGGACTGGCGCAGGTAGGGGCTGGCGGCGTCGGCGCCTTCGCGGACGCTGCGGGCGGATTGGATAAGCTCCTGCTGGGCGCTGATGAGGTCTGGGCTGTAGAGCCATACGAGGTGGTCGCCTTTGGCGACGGGGATGCCGGTGTAGTCTACGTAGAGCCGGTCGAGGCGGCCGGGGACGCGGGCGGCGATGACAGCGAGGCGGGTTTCGTCGAAGTCTACTTTGCCTGTGAGCCGGACCTGGGCGGCGACGGCGCGGCGCTGGACCGGGGAGGTCTGGATGTCCATGAGGGCGGCGGCTTCGGGGGTGACGGCCAACTG
>CAYYEE010000228.1:0-7240 GCA_964470775.1 uncultured Planctomycetota bacterium
TCGGGCCAGAAGGGATCGCGGGTTCTGGCGGCGGCGTGCGAGGAGCAGCGGCTGGCCGCGGCGCTGGAGGCCATGGAAAAGGCCGGGCTCGACGCGCGCGTGGCCCAGCCCTCGGCCGCTGGGCTGGCGCGCTATGCGCTGGCCGCGGCCGGTCCGGCGCGGGTTCTGGTCATCCGGCTCGACAAGGCGGCGCTGGACCTGGCGCTGGCCGAGCGCGGCGAGGCGCAAGCCGCGGTCTCCGCCCGGCTGGCTGGGCTGGACGCGGGTCGCGAACAGGACGCGGCCGAAGTCTGCCGCCGCGTGGCCGCGCTGGCGCGGACGCTGAGCCTTTGCGGCGGGCATGACATGGGCGGCCGCGCGCTGTTGCTGGCTGCCCAGACCTCGGGCCAGGCCCTGGCCGAGCGGCTGGAAGCGGAGCTTGGACTCAAGATCGAGCGGTCTCACGAGCCCGGCGTGGAGAAATGGGCCGCGGCCTGGGGCGCGGCGGCCAACGCCGCGGAGCAGGGCCGCGCCGCGGCCTCGTTGCGCCAGGGCGCCTTGGCCTGCCCCGCTTACGCCCAGTCCACGACGCGGCGCGTGGCCGCGGCGCTGGTCGTGGCCGTGGCGCTGATGGCGCTGGCCGTGGCGCAGACGTGGCGCGCTTCGGCGCGCTGGGCGGACCAGGCGCGTGACCTCGAGAAACAGGCGGCCGCGGCTTTTGTCCGGGCCACGGGCTGGAAAAACGTGCGCCCTTCGGTCCAGGCGTTGCGCTCCGAACTGGCCAAGGCCCGCGCCGCGCGCGCGGGTCTCAGCGCCGCGCCGTCGTGCCTGGTGCGGTGGATCGATCTGATGAAGCTGGCGCCGCCGGGCTGCGGCGTCGAGTTCCAGAGCATCTCGATCAGCGGCGAGGGCATCTCTCTCTCCATGCGGGCGCCCAACCCCCAGGCCGTCTGGGACTTCCAGGATCGGGCCCGGAAGTCGGGCCTCTTTTTGCCCGACGCGCCCGTGGACGCGCGCCGCCCTGACCGGGGCGAAGCGTCGTACAAGATGGACCTGAGGTACAAGCCATGAACGCCTTGCGCCAGGCTCGCGGAAGCCGTTGGACGGCCGCGCTGCTGGCGGCGCTGGCCGCCGCCGTCGTGACCGAGGCGGCGCTGCTGTTCCACCTGGACCGGACGCGCGAGCTGGCCGGCCGGCAAGAGCGCCAGACCGCCGAGATCAACAGGCTGGCCAAGGAACTGGAGGCGCTGCGCCGCGGCGCCGGCCCGCGGAACCCGGCGAACGGCGCGGAGCCCCTCAGCGCCGCCCTGGCCGACCGGCTGGCCCGGGCCCAAGGGCTGACGCTGCTCTCCAACAGCGAAAACGCCAGCCCCGCCGAGGGCGGGTTGAAGGAAGTGACGGTCTCCGCCTCGGCGCAGGCCGTATCGCGCGAGAAGCTCTCGAGCTGGTTGCTGGCCGTGGAAAGCGCGGCGCGCGGCGCGCGGGCGCGCGAGCTGCGCATCTCGGCCAACGCGTCCTCGCCCGCGCTTGTGGACGCCAGGGTGGTCTTTTGCGCTTATGAGAAAGAGAAGTTGGACGCGGCCAGGACGCCGTGAGCAGGGCATGGCCCTGGTGGCCGGCGCCGCCGCGGTCATGGTGATGATCGCCTTGGCGTTCGCGCTGAGCTTTTCGGCCGCGGTGAGCCTGCGGGCGGCCCGCAACGCGCGAGAGGCCATGCGTCTGGACGCGGTGGCGGCCTCGGCCCTGGCCCGCGGCATGGCGCCGCTGCGCGACGACGGCGGCGGCGGGCCGGACACGCTGCTGGAGCCGTGGGCCGCGGACGACATCGTGGTGTCCGTGGACGGCGAGGAGTGCCGCGTGTGGATTGAGGACGAGGAGAGGAAGCTGAACGTGAACCGCGCCGCGCGCAAGCCCCAGAAGCCCGAGGACGGCCCGGACCTGGGCCCGGCTCTGGAGCGGCTGGTCGTGAAGTGCGGCGGCAAGGAGACGGACGTGGACCGCATCCGGGAATGGCTGTGGCCGGCCGGCGGCCGGGACGCCGGCGCGCCCGGCGGCGCGGTGGTCATCTCGGACCTGGCGGCGGCGCCTGGGCTGACGGCGGAGCTTTTCGTTGAAGACCCGGCCAAGCCCGCGCTGACGTCGCTGGCCGGGACGCGCGGGGATGGGCTCAACGTCAACACGGCGCGCCAGGAGACGCTGGAGGCGTTGTGGAACGACGCGGACCTGGCGAGCCGGGCCGTGGCGCGCCGGCGGACCACGCCTTTTGACAGCGTGGCGGCGGTGGCGGCCTTCCTGCGCGAGTCGAACGCGCCGGTCGAGGCGATCAACCTGGCCGACGCGACGCGCGTGGCGAGCGAGTATTTCACGATCGCGGCGCGGCCGTCCAGCGGCGCCCGGGTGTGGCGGGCGCTGGTCCGCCGCCAGAAGTCGGAGATACGCGTGATTCACGTGACGAGGTCGTTGGAGGAGGCGGCGCAATGAAGCGATGGATGGCGGCATGGCTGGCCGTGGCGGCGTGCGCCGCGGCGGCGGCCCAGCAACAAGCCCCCAAGCCGGCCCCGGCGCCGGCGGTCAAGGGCGATATGACGATCAACCTCTCCGGCGTGACGTTGCAGGCGCTGGTCCTTTACATCAGCGACGTCACCGGCAAGCCGGTGCTGCTGCCCGCCAATTTTCCCGGCGAGAAGCGCGTGGACGTGGTGTCGGGCCGCGAGGTCAAGGCGCCCGCGGACAAGGTGATGGGCGTCATCGCCGCCACGCTGCGCAACGCGGGCTACGCGCTGGTCGAGACCGCGGACTACATCCGCCTGGCCCCCGAGAACGCGGTCGAGGGCGCGCCTCTGGCCGACGCGGGGGAACCGCGTCTCCTGGGCGAGGCGTCGCTGGTGACCACGCTGGTGGACGTCAAGCACGTCGAGGCCAAGAACCTCGTGCCCGCGCTCGAAGCCGTCAAGTCCAAAGCTGGCAGCGTCCGGGTCTACGAAGAGGCGAACAAGCTGATCATTCGCGATTACGCCTCGAACCTGCAGCCGATCCTCCGCATGGTGCGCGAGCTGGACGCCGCTTCCGAAACGACCGTTCGTGAGATCTACCGGCTCAAGCACCGATCGGTGGAAAGCCTGCAGACCGTGATGACCAGCTTTGTGGCTTCCATGGGCAAGGAGACTGACCCCCTGGCCCGAAGGCGGCTGCAGACGTTTTCCGTGTTCCCTTACGCCTCGCAAAACGCGTTCGTGCTGATGGGCCGGCCCGACGACGTGGCTAAGGCGCGGGGGTTGATCGAGACGCTGGACGTGGAAAGCACGGACGCGTCGCGCGGCATTCAGACCTACGTCGTGGTCCATCGCGACGCCAGCGAAATGGCCACGATCGTGACCAACGCCATCAACGCGGAAAAGGCCGGCGCGGGCAAAGGCGCGGAGACGGGCGGCCCCTCGCCCACGGTGATCGCGGACAAGGCCAACAACGCGCTTCTCGTTATCGCCACGCCGGACAAGTACGCGGAGCTGCTGCCGTTGTTCCGCGACCTGGACCGGCCCAAGTCGCAGGTGCTCATCGAGGCCGCGCTGGTGGAACTGAGCATGGAGCGGTACATGGACCTGGGCCTGGAACTGGCGACGGGCGACCAGCCCGGCGGGGGCATCCGCGTGCTGGGCGGCACGACCTTCGGCCTGAGCTCCATCACCACCAGCGGCCGCACGCCTGTTCCGCCCGCCAAGGGCGGCGTCACCCTCGGGCTCTTCAAGGACTCGGCGCTGAACATCCCGGTGCTGCTGCGGTTGTCGGCCCAGGATTCGGGCGTGTCGTTCCTGGCCGCGCCGCAGTTGATGACCAGCGACAACCAGAAGGCGTCGGTGGTCATCGCCGAAGAGCGCGAATACATGAAGAAGACCGTGTCCTCCGAAGGAACCACGACCGACGTGACCTCGGGCGGGTATAACAAGGCGAGCATCACGCTGGAGATTACGCCGCAGATCAGCGAGAACGGCCGCGTGCGCATGAAGGTGCGCCAAGTGACGGAGCAGTTCCTGCCCTCCACCGACACGGAGACCGGCTACCCGCTGACCAACAAGTCGTCGCGCACCGCGGACACGGAGGTGACCGTGCCCGACGGCCGCACCGTGATCATCGCGGGCCTGACGCGCACGGTGAAGACGGAGACGATCAGCAAGGTCCCCTTCATCGGCGACATCCCGTGGCTGGGCTA
This sequence comes from uncultured Planctomycetota bacterium, assembly GCA_964470775.1. GTDB lineage: Bacteria > Planctomycetota > Brocadiia > CAIUPP01 > CAYYEE01 > CAYYEE01. Next base: position 4,187 of record CAYYEE010000228.1, read on the forward strand.
TCTGTTCCGCCGCACGGAAACGGATCACCAGCAGATGAACCTGTGCGTGTTCATCACGCCCAGGATTGTGCGGACCGAGGCGGACATGGCCCGCGAGACACAGCGCCAGAAGGGCGAGCTGCGCGCCATGTCCGAAACCAGCGCGATCAAGCTGCACGAGTCGGACTTCGAGAGGGTGACGGGCGGCCGCGTGTCGCCCGCGCCGCAGAAGGAAGAGGCCATGGAGGCGCCGGGCCAGCCGTGAGCGGACGGAGCCAGTGGGACATTTTGGGAGCGGCGCGCCAGGCCGGGCTGCTGAGCGAAGAGCAGGCCGCGGCCGCGGAGCAGCAGGCCAGGCAGGCGTGGGAGCCCGCGCTGGAGACGCTGTTGCGCGCGCCGGGCCTGGACGAAGACCGGCTGGCGCAGGCGGCCGCCTCCGCGCTGGGGCTGGAGTTCCTGCCTTCGTTGGCCAGCGTGGAGCCGCCGGATGTCTTTTTCGACCGCGTGCCGCCCGAGTACGCGCGCCGCGTGGGCGTGGCCGGGCTGCGGCTGGACAAGGGCGGCGTGGACGTGGCCGCGGCCCTGGGGCCGGACCTGGCCGCCGCGGCCGCGGAGCTGTCGCACCTTTTTGAGGGCGAGGTCCGCCTCAAGCTGGCGCCGCGCCGCGAGATTGAGAGCCTGGTGGACGCCTACGTGCGCCAGCGCCGCAAGTACCTCGACACCGCGGCCGGCGAGGTGGAGTCGCTGAGCCTGGGAGAGGAGGAAGCCGCTGTCGAAGGCGTGACGGACTTTGGGGAGTTGATGCGCCGGACGCCGGTGGTGAAGCTGGTGTCGCTGCTGGTGGCGCAGGCCGTGCGGACCGGGTCCAGCGACATCCACGTGCAGCCCTCCGGCAGCCAGGTGGTGGTGCGCTTCCGCACGGACGGGCTGTTGCGCGACGTGCTGGAGCTGCCGCGGTCGTCGCTGGATCCCATCATCTCGCGCATCAAGGTGCTGGGCCGGATGGACATCGCGGAGCGGCGCGCGGCCCAGGACGGCCGGGCCACGTTCCGCTACGCCGGCCGCGAGATCGACGCGCGCATGTCCGTGGCGCCCACCAACGAAGGCGAGCGCGCCGTGCTGCGGTTGCTGGACAAAGAGGCGCGTCTGCTGGAGCTGGAAGACCTGGGGCTGGACCGCGCGACGCAGGCGCGATTCGAGGAGCTGATCCGGGCCAGCCACGGCATGATCCTGGCCACGGGGCCCACGGGCAGCGGCAAGAACACGACGCTCTACGCCGCGCTCAGCCGCATCAACAAGCGCGACGTCAATATCATCACCATCGAGGACCCCGTCGAGTACAAACTGCCGGGCGTGAGCCAGATTCAGGTGCAGCCCAAGAAGAACGTGACGTTCGCGTCCATGCTGCGGTTCGTGGTGCGGCAGGACCCGGACGTGATCATGGTGGGCGAAATCCGCGACGCGGAAACCGCGTCCAGCGCCACGCAGGCGGCCATGACGGGCCATCTGGTCTTCAGCACGCTGCACACCAACGACGCGGTGGGGTCCGTGGCGCGCTTGACGGACCTGGGCGTGGAGCCGTTCTATCTGGCGTCGGCGCTGCTGGGCGCGCTGGCGCAGCGGCTGGTGCGGCGGGTGTGCAAGCAGTGCGCGCGCGAGACGGCGCTGACGCCCGCCATGGCCGCGTCGCTGGGCTTGACGGCCGAGCAGGCCGCCGCCGGCCGCTGGGTCAAGGGCGAGGGGTGCGAGGCGTGCCTGGGATCGGGCTACCGTGGACGCATCGGCATTTTCGAGCTGATGGTGGTGGACGACGCGATTCGCGACCTGATTCACCGCCGGGCATCCATGGCCGAAATCCGCGAGGAGGCGACTCGCGGCGGCATGAAGTTGTTGCGGCAGGACGGCGTGGCCAAGGCCATGGCGGGCGTGACCACGGCCGAGGAGGTTTTGCAGGCCACGATGCGCGACGAGCTGTGAGCGGCGCGGCGGCGGGGACAGTGGAGGCGGGATGGCGACGTATCGCTACAAAGCGGCGGACGCGGCGGGCCGGACCGTCGCGGGCCATGTGACGGCGGAGAGCGCGGCCGAGGCGCGTGATCGCGTGCGCGCGCTGGGGCTGATGCCCGAGAGCGTGGAGCGCGGGGCCGAGGCCGGGCTGTCGCGGCTGGGCCGTTTGCCGGCGGGCCGGGCGCGGGCGGCGCTCAGCGTGGCGCTTTTCGCGCGCGAGCTGTCGGCGCTGCTCCTTTCCGGCGCGCCGCTGGTGGAGGCGCTGGACGTGCTGGCGCGCCAGTGCGAGCACAAGGGCCTGGCGCTGGCCCTGGCCCAGGCCGGCGAGGCGGTGAGCGCGGGCAAGCCCTTTGCCCAGGCGCTGGCCCAGAGCCCGCAGTTCTTCGATGAAGCTTGCGTGGGCATGGCGGCCTTTGGCGAGAAGAGCGGGGACCTGGGCGGCGCGCTGGCGAGGCTGGCGGACTTTTTGGAGCGCAAGCGGCTGGCCCGGGCGCGGCTGGCCTCGGCGCTCATCTATCCCTGTCTGCTGGCTGTGATGGTGGTGGCCTTGCTGGTCTTCATCGCCGCCTACGTGGTCCCCATGATCGCGCCATTGTTGCTGCAGCGCAACCGGCCTTTGCCGTTTTTGACCTGGGCGCTCTTTTCCATGGGCGGCGCGGCCAAGAGCTTCTGGTGGGCGCCGCTGGCGCTGATCGTGGCGGTCTGGGCCGGCGCGGCGTGGATAAAGCGATCGCCGCGCCGCCGGGCGTGGATGGACGCTCTGGCGCTGCGTCTGCCGCTGTTGGGGCGTCTGTCGCTCAAGTCCCACGTGTCGCGCTTCGCCATGGCGCTTTCGGCGCTGCTGCGCACGGGCGCGCCGGCGGTGGAGGCGCTGGAGATTGTGGAGCGCATGACGACCAACGCGGCCTTGGCCCAGGAGATCGGGCGGATCCGCGGGGACGTGATCGAGGGCAAGGATTTGTCGGCGCGCATGAAGACGAGCGGCGTGCTGCCGCCCATGGCCGGCTACATGGCGGCGGTGGGCGAGCGCAGCGGCAGCTTGCCGGAGGTTCTTGAACACGTGGCGCA
>CAYYEE010000229.1:0-7193 GCA_964470775.1 uncultured Planctomycetota bacterium
CGCTGAACAGCCGCCCCCCGTCAGCCCCATGCTTCTTATCAGCCGTTCACCTCGTATCCACCCCCGCCGTCATGTCAAGCCCAGGCCGTCTCAGCCATAGACGCCGGGCACAACAGCGCTCCCCCCACCACGCGGAGCCACCGCCTCATCTCTGGCCGCCTTTCTCTTGCGTCGCCGCACAAGCCTCCGCCACCGAATCGCGCTCCACGATACGCGGATCGAGGAACACCTGCGGCGGCTGGCCTTCGGGCCAGCCGTCGCAAAACCACTCCACGGCGATGCGGCACATCTCGTCAAAACGGTTGTCCACCGTGGTGAGCGGCACGGGCGACTGAAATCCCCAAGGATAGTCGCCCATGCCCATGACGGACACGTCCCCGGGCACGCGGCGCCCGGCCCGGGTCAGAGCGCGAATGAGCCGGGCCGCCAGGAAATCGTGCCTGACGAAAATGGCCGTGTGCGCCGAACGCGCGAGCTTTTCCTTGAAGACGCGGTCAAAGGAATCGCTGTTAGCGGGCAGAACCCAGGCGTCTTCATCGCCAAAGGGAAGGCCCTTGCACTCGAGCGCGCTGCGGAAGCCGGAGATGTTGGCTGGCGCCTGCGGGTGGTTCAGCGAGTCCGTGGCGTACGCGATGCGCGTGTGGCCGCGCCGCGCCAGATAGCCGGCCGCGAGAAAGCCGGCGCGGTAATGGTCGCACGCCACGGACGCCACGCCGCTTCCGCCGGCGGTGTTGTTCAGCATAGCGACGCGCGTCTGCTCGCACAGCCGGCCGGCCACGTCCATCGGCATCCGGCTGATGAGGATGACACCGTCCAGAAGACCGCTGGAAATGGCCCGGCTGATAGGGTTGGCGACCGGGTCCGCACGGAACTGGCCGGCCAATCCCTCGAAGATTTGGAGATGGACGCCTCTTGCCTCGGCGTGACGCGACAAGGCGCCAAGAAGCACGCCGAAATGGGGACCGGACTTGTGGATGACGTGGCGCAGGCCCACGCCCAAGCACAACGCCGTGCGCGCCGGTCTGTCCAAAACATATGTGCCGCTGCCGTGGCGCCGAACCACCAGCCCCTCGCGCGCCAGCCCGGCCAGCGCCTTGGCCACCGTGGCCCGCGAAACGCCCAGCCGCTCCGCCAGACCGCGCTCCGAGGGCAGGCGCGCTTCTCCCCGGCCCCGGCTCTCGACGACAATCCCCCGGATCCGTTCCGCCACTTCCACCACAGCAGCCATTTTGTAGCCCTCTTAGCTATGTGTATGAGCCACTTTACCCAATGGCGCCGTCAGTGTCAAACAGAAACGGCAAGAATAAAAAGCGTATTGCCCTTGATTTACCTACTACGGAGCATTATACTGCGCTCCTAACGCGTCCGCGAATGCAGTCCACTTGGATTTTGCGTATCAGTGAGGTGAGCCGGACGCGGGGTTCTTCGCCACGGAGGCAGCGCCAGCGCCATGTCGAGCCGAACGATTCCGCTTGTGGAGTGTCACGGAACGCCCCGCCAGATGGGCGTGCAGCATGGCGAGCAGGCGCGCGAACTCATCGCCCATAACCGGCCGGTCTTCGTCAAACAAACGCTGGAAGAACTGCGGCCTTATGCCGCCGCCTGCGAAAAGTGGCTGGCGCAAATGGCGCCCGACGAACTGGAGGAGATGCGCGGCATCGCCGAAGGCTCGGGCCAGGACCTGGCCGTCATTCTGGCCATGAACCAGGTCAACACTTTTGGACCGGAGTGGCTGGGCCAGTGCACGTCCATGGCCATCTCAGGCGGGCCGGATGGGCCTGTGCTGGGCAAGAACAACGACGGCGGCGACAACCCGGCCGTGGAGACAAAGTACATCGTCCGCCGCTCGCGGCCGGCCACCGGCCTGCCCATGGTTCAGGTCACCTACGCCGGCTGGCTGTCCGGCCTCGACGCCATGAACGCCGAAGGACTGGCCAACGCCCACGACTCCGTGGGCTCCGTGTTCGACAAATCCGGCCCGCGCCTGGACGTGCGGCTGCGAGTCTATCAGCTCATGCGCCGCTGCCGCGCCACCACGGAAATGCTGGAAGGTCTTTGCCAGGGACCGTCGCTGACAGGCAAGGGCTTTGCCGTCATCGTGGTGGACAAGTCGGGCGACACCGTGGCCGTCGAGGCGGCCGTGCCGGTCATCGCCTGGCGCAACCGGCGCGACCCCTATGTCTTTGCCACCAACCACTTCATTACGCCCGCCCTTCAGAACGCGGACATGCGCACGCCCGAGGGCAAGAGGGTCTCCTCGTGCAGGCTGGGCTATCTGGAGTGGGTGGCGCGGACGCGGCCGCCGCGCAGCGCCGAGGACATCCGCGCCATCCTGCGCTGTCACGAGCCCTGGGCGCCCTGCCGCCACGCCGGCCCCCACCTCTCGCAGACCGAATGGTCCATCGTCGGCCTGCCCACCCAAGGCAAGCTGCTCCTGGCGCCCGGCCACCCCTGCGAAAACGCCTACAAGGCGTTTGACGTGGCGTAGGGGCGTTGCCGGACGGGTCAGACACGTCTGACCGGCAGGTTCATCGCGCCCCCGTTTTCCTCAGCCTCTGCCCCACGCGAAAGCCCTGCCCCGCCACCGCCTTGGCCAGGGACATCCGCGCCTGGACCTCGTCCACGCGCACACGGCCAAAAACCCTCTCCTTGCCCCGCCCGATGGTATCGCCCGTGGCTGGATCGCGGATAGGCTCGCCCGGTTCCCACACCTCCCACTCGTCGCCGGCCTTCATGCCCCGGTCCAGGCCGCCGGTGACGTAGACGACTCCCTCCTCGATCCTGGCCACGCGCGGCGCCCAAGCCTCGCTGGCGATGTTGTCCACAATCCAGTTCACCGCGTCCCAGATCGCCTCTTGCGTGGCCTCGCCCAGCGGCGTGCGGTAAAAGGCGTCGCCGCCAAAGGCCACGCCCTTGTACTCCGTCTCAAGCGAACCTGCCGCCGCGTACGCCTTGGCCGAAAAGGTCCGGCTCAGAACCTCGCGCGACTCCACGTTGATGACCGACACCACGATGCTGACCATGGCCACTTCGGAGCGCGTCGAGCCGCTCACCAGGCCGCGCAGCGCGTACACGCCCCCGCCCGCCACCTGCGAAAAGTCCGTCACCTCCCCGCGAATCAGGTACTGCGCGTTCTTGAGCCTCCCCTTGGCCACGCGGCCCTCGGGCCGGAAGCGCGGGTCGTCCTGCATGGCCAGCTCGCCCATCACCGCGGCCAGCGCCTCGCGCGACACCACGGACACCCGGTCCGACTTCACGAGCATGGCGCTGAGCTGGCTGGCCATGCCCTCGCCCAGCCGCCACTGCGAAAAGACGGGCGCGCGGTTGACGAACGACTCCACGGCCACGGAGGGCTTCTCAAACGCGGACGGGTCGCCGATAGGTCCGGGCGACCGGCACCCCGCCGCGGTCACGGCCAGCAGCGCCGCCCCGCGGATGAAAAGGGAAGCGAGCTTCATGCCCAGCCTCAGCCCTGGCCCTGCTTGGGCGGATCATGCGGCGCGGCGCTGGCCGGCCGGCCGTGGCCCCAGAAGCTCACGGCGCCGAAAATGTAGCCGACCAACGCGCTCAGTCCAACGCCCAGGAAGAGCTTGTCACCCGTGTCTGGCGCGCTCCACCCTCGCCAGATGAGCAGAAGGGTCACGATCACGAAGATGATCCCCGCCAGCATTCTCTTTGCGCTGCCTGTCAGCTTCATAGGTCCTCGCTTTCCCGCCAGGTCCAACCGCTGGCCTCGCGTTACCTTATACCTTCGCGCCGGGCGGCTTTCAAGACAGGAGCGCGGGAACGTCTAATCCGTCCGAACTGTCCAACTCGCAAAAGACGAAGCGGCCGCAACGGCGATCTGATGCGCCCCCCAAGAAAAAAGAGACACCCGCCTGGAGCGGGTGTCTCTTCAAATCCGCGCTCGAACCGCCGGAGCGGTTACTTGGGCGCGCACTTCTTTACGGCCGCGGGCTTCTTGGCGTTCTTGCCCCAGATCTGCGGATTCTGGCGCTGGCATTCCTGGATGACGGCGATCTGCTGGCGCACCTGCTGCGGCGTCACCAACAGCGGCTTCTTGTTGACCATGTGATCGTAGAGCATGTTGTAGAAGCGGCTGCCGATGGAGTGGAACAGCTCACGGTCTTCAGGCGCCACCTCCCACTTGTCCTCATGCCACTTGATCTGATCGCTGCAATAGGCCGGCGCGCCGTCTTCCTTGGCGATGGGCTTCACGGTGAGCTTCAGCTTCGGGCATTCGGAGGGCTTGAAGTACTTCCACTCGGCCGAGGTGGTGCTGCCCTTGAGGCCGCCGCGCGTGCCGTAGACGTGGTATGTGTACAGGGGATAAGCGGCGCAGGAGGAAATCTCGAGGTCAATGAGAGGCCGGCCCGGCGCGCGCATAATGAGCTTCACGTGATCCTCGGCGTCGCCGTAGGTGTTGGCGCGATCCATGTGGCAGAACACCTCGGGCATCTGGTCCAGAGGCAGATCGAGAAAACGAAGGGCCTGGTCGAGCGGGTGCGGCCCGGTATTGAGCAGGCTGCCGCCGTTCCAGCTCGTCAGCGTCTGCCAGTCATAGCGGCGGCTGTAACCGTTGAAGGCGATGCTGATCTGCACGATGCGTCCCAGCACGCCGGACTTGATGACTTCCATCACCTTGGTGAAGTAGGGCGCGAAGCGCGACTGCTGGTAAACCGCCAGAATCTTGCGCGCCTTCTTGGCCGCCGCGATCATCTTGTCCACTTCCTGGGGCGTCTTGGCGAACGGCTTTTCGCAAAGGCAGTTGTGGCCGGCCTTGAGGATCTCCAGCGTCACCGGCACGTGCAGATAGCTGGGCGTGGCGTTGACCACGAGATCGAGGTCCTTGCGCTTGAGCAGCGGCTTGTAGTCCTCGTAAGCCTCGCAGCCAAGATCGCGGACCGCGCTCTCGCGGCGGATGGCGATGGGGTCCACCACGGCCACGATCTCGAACTTGTCCTTCAGCGCCATCAGGTGAGCGGCGTGAATGCTGCGGCCGCTGCGCCCCTGGCCAATGATACCGACGCGCAATCTCTTCACCACGATCTCCTTTTCTCCGGGATTCCAGGCCACCGCGCGGCCAACCGGCGCCGCCGCATCGTGCGACAACAAACGGTCAGTCTAATCCACGCCCCCCGCAGCGTCAAGCGAGTGTTGCGCGCAACATCACCTCCAACCGATCTCTTTCCTTCGGCTTAATTTCGATCCTTTCTCCGGCCATCCGCTCTCCTCCCACCAGGGAAAACGGACAATCTTGCATGCCGAAGACAAGACATTGCTATCCGCATTCGACGAACCGCCGCGAACGCTATTGACCCCGGCGTCCGGGACCGCTAACATTCCGGCGGTGACTTGATGGGTTCAGACGGCCGCAGTCCTGGCGCCGAAGGGAGGATCGGTGGCTCGCGAGCATTGGACCAGCAGGTTCGGGGTGGTGATGGCCGTGGCGGGCAGCGCCATCGGGCTGGGCAACTTCCTCCGCTTTCCGGGCCAGGCCGCCCAGAACGGCGGCGGCGCGTTCATGATCCCCTACTTCGTGTCGCTGCTGCTGCTGGGGTTGCCGCTGATGTGGATCGAGTGGACCATCGGCCGGTTCGGCGGCGGCTTCGGCCACAGCACGGCGCCGGGCATGTTCCACAACCTGGGCGAGAAGAAGCGGTTCATCAAGTACTTCGGCATCATCGGCATCTTCGGCCCCACGATCATCTTCTCCTACTACGTATATATCGAATCGTGGCTGCTGGGCTACAGTTGCTTCGCGCTGTTCGGCGCGTACAGCGGCTGCACGACCCGTGAGAGCATGGTGGCGTTTTTGCGCGGGTATCAGGGCGTGGTGAAGAACGAGTACTTCAGCAGCCTTGCGCCGGCCTATCTGTTCTTTGTCGTCACCTTCGCGCTGAACATCTTCGTGCTCTACTTCGGCATCCGGCGCGGCATCGAGCGCGTGTGCAAATTCGGCCTGCCCATCCTCACCGGCATGGCGCTCATCCTCCTTGTCCGCGTGTTGACGCTGGGCGCGCCCGACCCGCAGCATCCGCAGAACAGCGTGATCAACGGGCTTGGCTATCTTTGGAACCCGGACTGGCAGGCGCTGCGGCACGGCCGGGTGTGGCTGGCCGCGGCTGGGCAAACCTTCTTCACGCTGAGCTGCGGCATGGGGGTGATCCTGGCCTACGCCAGCTATCTGCGCCGCGAGGACGACGTGGCCCTTTCGGGCTTGACGGCCGCGTCGGCCAACGAGTTCGCGGAGGTGGTGCTGGGCGGCAGCATCGTGATCCCGGCGGCGTTCGCGTTCTTCGGCGCGGAGGCCATGAAGGACATCGCGCAGAAGGGCATCTTCGACCTGGGGTTTGTCACCGCGCCGCTCATCCTTCAGCAGTTGCCTCTGGGCGGGCTGTTCGGCTTCCTCTGGTTCGCGCTGCTCTTCATCGCGGGCATCACGTCTTCCATCTCCGTGGGCCTGCCGGCCATCGCCTTCCTCGAAGACGAGTTCGACATTGGGCGGCGCGAGGCGGTGAGCCTGGTGGGGTTCGTGACGTTCGCCCTTTCCGTGGGCTGCGCCATGTTCCTGGCCGATGGGGTGCTCGACGAGCTCGACTTCTGGGGCGGCACGTTCTTCCTCGTGGTCTTCGCCACCATCGAGGCGATCCTGTTCGGGTGGGTGTTCGGCATGGAGCGGGCATGGACCGAGCTGCACGTGGGCAGCGACATCACCATCCCCCGCTTCTACCGGTTCATCATCAAGTACGTGACGCCGGCCTTCCTCCTGCTCATCCTCGGAACGTGGCTCGTTCAGGACTGGATCCCGGTCATCCTGCTCCGCGACATCGACAAAAAGGAGATTCCCTTCCGGATCGGGACGCGCGTCGTGTTGCTGCTGATCCTGGGGGTTCTGATTCTCCTGGTGCGCGCGAGCTGGAATCGGCGCCGACAGAAGGAAGCGTGAGATGCGAACGGACGGGTTGATCTTCATGCTGCTGAGCTGGGGCGCCATTACCGGGGCCCTGGTGTTCTGTCTTGCGCGGACCCTGCGCGCGCGCGACGAACGGCGGGACGAGGAAGAGACCACGACAGCGCCGGACAAGAAGCAGGAATGAGGCTGGCGGCGGGGGCTCGCGGGGGGCGGTTCGCGCGCCAGGGCAAACGGTGAACGCGGCAGCCGCGGCAACGCCACGCCGGCGCGCGTCCGC
>CAYYEE010000230.1:0-7182 GCA_964470775.1 uncultured Planctomycetota bacterium
GACGTTCAGCCTCAATCCCCTGACGCTCGACGGGTCCATGCCGAGGTCCTTGAGCGGCAACGAAACCTCCAGAAGCCAGCGGTCATCCAGTCGCTTCACGCCGGCCTGAATGTCGCCGTTCCACGCGGCGTTCTCGCGCCACTGGTCAAAGACCACTCCGTTGGCGTTGACGATCACTTGCAGCCAATCCTTGGGCGCCGCGTCCGGCCGGTTGAGGAAGATTTCGATGGCGTCGTCAAGCCACACGTTGCTGTCGCGCATCGCCCCCCCCCCAACTTGAGGCGCGTCATGTTCTGCCAGCAGGTGAAGGCGCCGTAGAGGCGGTCGCCGTGAGTGACGAACTTGAAGGAGGTGCGGTAGCGCGCGGGCAAGCCGCCGCCGTAGGCGTAGAATCCGGTGGTTTCGGGCACGTTCGCCCATGCGCGATCCGAGAGGTCACCGTCCACGGCCGGCGCCTGCGCGACTTCGGGGGCGAAGGCGACCTTGCCTGCATACTCCTTCACGGACGCGACGGCGTCGCCCATTTGCGCGGTCTGGACCGCTGGCAGACGCGAGGTCAGCGCGGCCTTGAGGGCGTCGTCGTAAGAGGCCGCGCTGACGGGTTCCTTGGCCGTGGCCGCCTTGCCGGCCTCGGTCATGGCGGGCCCGGCGATGCGGATCCTGGCCTGCACGACCGCGCGCATGCCGGCGAGGAAGCCTTGGTCCACCATGTCGCTGCGATAGTAGCAGAGGCCGGGGCGCTCGTCGGTGACAAGACGCATGTAGCGGATGGGGTCTGCGTCCGGGTCGCTCGCGCGCCCGATCGCGACGAGAGCCGAAGGCATATCGCCCTTCTCCAAAGCGGCCAGGGCGGCCTCGCCCGATTCGTGTATGGCGCACACCCGTTCGCTCAGCGAAAAGGCGTGGGAGAAGAAGAGCACGCGCGTATATTCTGGCTCGGAGCCCGCGGCCTCCTTCTTTGCCTGATCCAGAATCGCTCGGAGTTCACGGCGCGTCTCGGGCGGATAGGCGGCGAATTGGGAGGGGCTCTCCATGCCGCCGCCGGCGGCATGTTTCACCCATTGCTCCTCGCACCGGCGCCAGTAGGCGCGCATGGTTTTGGCGGCCGGACCAAATAGATTGGCGCAGTACTGGTCCAGCAGGGCGTCCACGTCCAGGTTGATGTCCCAGAGCAACCGCGCCATGACCCAGTGCGCCGGGCCCTGGAAGCCCCACAAGGGGTCATCCTCGGAATACCAGCCGTCCGCGCCATTCTTGGCGGCGAACTTCAGCGACTGGGCCAAGACATGGGGGTAGAGCACTGGGACCTGGAACCAACTGCCGTGATGCCACTCGTAGACGCCGAAATGCCGCACGCCGGCGGCGCGCCACTGGCTGATGCGCGCCTGTTCCTCCGCCATCCGCTTCGGATCGCCCAGCACGGAGCGGCATCCGACAAGATAGAGCACGACGTTCGGCTCGACCTTCAGGCCCGGGACCGGGTCGCGGCAGAGGCTGTAGCTCATGATCCCCACGAGCCTGTCCGGATGCTTCTTGGCCACGCGTTTGGCGACCTCGTTGACCATGTGGAAGACCAGGCGCGTGCCCTGGCTGTGCTCGTCGCGATCCGCGTCCCAAAGCTTGCGGCAGTCGGGGCACTGGCAGAAGTGGCCTCCGTCGTTGGGCGACACGGAGATGCTCAAGACATCGTCTTTGAACTGCTCGTCCGCGATGCGCGCGAACTCGTCGAAGACCCGCGGGTTGGTCATGCAGAGCTGCCAGCCGATAGGGCTGCCCGGCCCGGGAATTCTGCGTTTGCCGTCAATCTCGCAGTACCAGTCCGGGTGCTCTTTGCCGTACTTCGGGCCGGGGAAGTAGCGGTGGGCGGCGTGGTGGAAATCGTAGCGCGGCGCGGATCCCTGCAAGCGGATCCACTCCCAGTTCGCCTCGCCGCCAAAGCTCCCCGGCGGCGTCATGCCGCTGCGCCAGCGGCTCTTGAAGCTTGGCTCGATGACCGTCTCTCCGGCCGGAACGACCAGAGCCCGCTGGGTCCTCACCACCTCCCAGAGCGGGCCGGGCATGTACCACTCCACGCCGCAGAACCGCCGCAGGAACTCCGCCGCGCCCTCCAAGTCGGCGTGAGGCGTCCGCCCGGCGAGAAGCACCGCGGCATCCTCGGCCAAGATGACGGCGCCGTCGGGACTCAGCGTGTCCAGGCGCGCGCCAAGGCGATTGTTGACCCGCTGCCCGCGACCAACGAAAAGGAGCGGACCTGTCAGGCCAGCGGCGCGGGACTCCGTCTCGATCCGGAGCGTGGCGCCCGTGGACCGGCCGATGTACGTCCGCAACAACTCCGCGGCCTGCCGTGTCTTTGCGTCGGCTTTGTCCGGCGTCACGATCACGGCCGCGCCCGCGTCCGTGACCAGCGCCGCATCGGCGGCCAGGGCCGCCGACGCCCCCGCGATCAGCAGGATCACGACCGCTCTCAAGATCGCCTTCATGCGTTCCTCCCTCACGGAGTTGGAGAGTCACCAGATAGAGCGCAGCCACTCAACGGTCTGGAAGACGTGCTCGATATTCGTCCCGCCATACTCCACGCTGAGCCACCCATCGTAGCCGTGCGCCTTCAGGCCCAAGACCAGACGACAGACGTCCACCTCGCCGGCCTGGGCGGGGATGGAACGCTCCCAGCCGTTGGGTGTCGCCCGGTAGTTGTCCACGTGGGTGTAGAGAACCCGGTCCAGCACGTCCGGTTTGTCAAGGATCACCACGGGGTCTTCGTTCTCCCGCATGGTGTTCTTCATGTCAAAGGCGAAGCCGAAGGCGCGGTCGGGGACGCGGTGGAAGATCGGTTCGAGCTTGGCGATGGTGGCGGCCAGGCCGACGTGCTCCTCAAGCCCGATGACCATGCCGCGCGCCTTGGCCTGGGGCAGCAGTTGCTCGATCATGCCGCAGAACACCTCGCGCGCGTCCGCCTCCGTCAGCCCCGATGCGGGGTCGCCGATCGCGGTCGTCACGCGGAAGACCCGCGAACGCAGTCCCGCGGCCCAGTCCATGAAGAAGCGGACCTTGTCCAGCTCCGCACGTCTGCGCGGTTCGTCTCGCCAGACGAAGGGGCCATGGTTGATGAAGGCCGAGACCTCCAAGGGCAGGTCCGCCAGCCGCCGCCGCACGGCGTCCATGAACGCGTGGTCCGTGAAGCCCATCGCTTCGCCGGGCATGAACCACTGGTCCATGATCTCCACGCCGTTGAGCCCTCGTGACACGGCCATGTCGAGCCAGTCAAAAACGGAGACCGGCCGCTGGTCGGGCCGACCACGCATCCCCACGGAAGGCCGCTGATCTTCATTTCGCCGCTTGCCTCGCCTGCGCCTTGAGTATCTTGATGTTGCTGACGGTGAAGTCGCCGTTGTCGTCGCCTCCGCTGAACGGGAGCGTGTAGGAGGCGAACATCAAGGAGGTGGCGATCACGGCCTTGTTGGGATGGACATAGCCCACGTCGGCCGCAACGACCTTGCCGTCCACGGTGACGGTCGCCAGGCGCGGGATGTTATGCCATTCAAGGGCGACGCGGTAGGTCCTGCCGGCTTGGGCCTCGATGCCCGTGTCCACGGCCGCGCCGCTCGGGAGATTCCGCGTGTCGCTGCTCGGCGTCACGCAGACGAGGCGCGGCTGATAAGGTTCGGTGAACCACCGTCGCCAGGCGTCCTGCGACGGAAGCGTGAGCGCGACGCCGGCCGGGTGCAGGGCCACGGCGAACGGACGGGCCTTCTTGAGCGTGATGTCGAACGAGATGACGCCGTCGTGCGCGTCCAGGCCGCAGTTCAGGTAGATCATCCCGCGCGCGTCGTTGTCCACCAGGCGCAGGGCCTTGTCGCCGCCTTCCTCGACCACCTCGACGTGCAGGTCCGCGCCGAAGCGGCCGGCCGTGGGGTAGCCGATGGCGAGCCTGTCGTCCACAACGCGCTCGCCATGCGCGCTCTTTCCGACGATGCCGACCGGGACGGACGCAAGGTCCATGCGATACCGCAACCGGTCGCGCTCGATCGCGTCGGCCAGCGCCGCCCGCCGCGCCGACATGGCCTTCTCGGTCATCGCGGGAGTCACGACACTGCCCCCTGGCTTGCCTTGAAGATCACATGCGGTCAGGAGGAAGGCGCCCCATCGCGTTGCGCCGACGTGAACCACGACGCCCCTGGCCAGGTCGCCGGCGGTGAGGAGCGTCTCGCCTTGGCCGTTGGCGAACAGGCGGGCCTCCTCTGGCTCGGACAAGACGTACCGGGCTCCCGGGGGCAGGGACGGGAATCGGAGGCGGAAGAACACGTCGCCGTAGTCCCAGGTGTTGGCGACGGTGATGAGGCGGGCGCCGTCCTTCTGGTACTCGAAGCTGTACAGATAGCCGGGCTGCTCCCAGTCGCCCTTGAGCTCCTGGTCCGAAGGCTTCACGTCCACGGGGACCGACTGCGGATATGGGGAAACCGGGATGACGACGTGTTCCCGAACCTTCTTGCCTTTCAGGATCATGTCCTCCCAGCGTGCGATGCGGGTGTTGGCGATGGCGGCTTGTTGGGCGTAGCGGCCGTCCCAGATCGGCCACTCTGCGTAGTTCTGCGAGTTGGCCGAGCCGGCGAATACGGTACTGAGGTGCAGGAACCCGAGCTGCTCCGGGAGGAAGAAGCCGTCGTGTCCGCCGGTTTGATCCCAGCCGTAGACGCATCCGGCCCGGACTTTTCGGTCAGGCCCGAAAAGCCGGTCAAGGAAGCGCGCGAGCTCGGAGGAGCGAACCACCTGCGGCGCGCAGGAGCGATCGCTGACCGGATAGGCGCCGCTGGCGTCAGGCACATAGTAGTATTGCCAGGTTTGGAGGTTGTACGGCATGTCTCCCCACAAGGGCACGGCGAACGGGTGGCTGCCCGGCGTGATCTCCGTGGTCCAGATGGCGTCGTTGCTCAAGCACACGGTAAAGCGGGCAGGCGCCTTGGCCTCGCGGCCGATCTTCGCGACCTCGTCGGCCAGCGTGCGCGTCACTTCGCCCAGCTCCCAAGCCTTGAACTGCTTCCATTTGAGCGCGTGCTTCTTGACGGTCTCCGTGGACCAGCCTTTGCTCACGTCGTCGGCGGGCAGGCCGGACCAACGGATGAACTCTTGCATTGTCCGGGCGCTGTAGTCGCCGTCGGCGAGATAGGAATACGGTTCCCAGTTGGCCCAGACCGTGGTCATGTCGCCGGACGCCATCCGCCGCTGGAGCTCGCCGAAGAGGCTCTCGACCACCCAGGGGTCGCGGCGGTAGATGGCCCACGGCGCGACCAGCGTCACCGGGAGCTTTGCGCTGTTCGATACGTAGCGGATGGACTCGGGAACCTCCTTGCCCACGCGCACGTCAAAGCCGTTGTTAATTGGTCCCTCTCCCCACTTCTCCAGTTCCTTCTGGTCGGGCGACAGAGGAAGGTAACCAAAGTAGTAGTTGTACCCCATGCGCTGAATGTACGACGTGAGCGCGACCGGGACCTCGGTCTGCGCTCGGTTGTAGTTGAGGATAAAGCGGCCCATGACCCCGCACTTGGCGATCTTGGGCTGCTGGGCCTGGATGGGCGGCAGCACGGCGACTCTCACGGAGTTCTCTGGGCTGTCGGCGGCGTCCTTCGCGTCATCGTCCCAATACCGCACCCGGTAGTACACCTTGCCCACGGGAGCGCCAGGCGCCAGGTCAGTAGTCAGCCAGATCGCCGGAGGCCGGCGCCGGTCGTACCACGCAGGCCCCGTCTGGCTACGCGGGAAGGTCGTGGGATGCACGCTGCACGGGACCTCATAGTGGGTGTACGGCTTCCCCTCCCGCTCGCCCTTCTCGCTCTTCAGCAGATGCCACGGAAGGTAGGCGTTCGTGGCGAGGAGGGAGACGCCTTCGGGCAGGTCAAAGACGAGCCGGCTCTGACGCAACTCGCGCGCCTTCGGGTTGGCCAGCGCAAAGATCATGATCGTGGGCGAGGATTGCGTGAGGTAATGCGTCTTCTCCCCGTCAATAAGGCCCGTGGGCCAGACGGCCACGTCCACATCCTGCGGTTTACGGGCGCGCTCAGCCTGCGGCGCGAGCTTCAAGGAAGTCATGCCCCCGGGGTCGAAGGCCTGCCCCTGCGCCAGCGTGGGAAAAGACACAACGGCGAACACGCAGGCCAGCATCCATCGCAGGCGCACCAACATGAACCCAATCTCCCTTGATGGCGCTCTATCGCCAAGTGGTCCCCGCGCAGGCCATTCCCGGGTACATCTGCGTCCCCACGCCGATGCCCGCGGCTTGGTCAAAAAGCAACCACCAACGAATGCCGTTGCTGGCGAAGGTGTATGGCGTGCTGAACCCGGGAGGCGTGCCCGCGAAGGCGCTCACCTGCACGTTGCTGGCCATGCCTCCGATGGCCATATAGGCGCCCCACAGGGAGGCCCGCTGATCCGTCCAGATGTACTTCTGCTGCGGGTCGCCGATCCACCGGGTCGAGCCATCGCCATAAAGGACGTTGTAGCCGTCCCGATGCGCAAGGATGCCGTCGCCCGGATAGATGGTCGCGACGTAGTTCATGCCCTCGCCAGGCGCTCCGAACCGGTCCATCGCCACCGCCCGCCCCCCCAGCAGTCTAGCCGTCTTGCGCGCGCACGTGGGGTTCTCATAGGCGTAGTTGACCGTATCGGGGAAATGGCCCGCGGTGCCCCCGGCGCCGCTCGCGTCGGCGCCTGTGAAGGAGTAGTCCCCGTTGTCCCAGCGCGTCCTTACGGTCGGACGGCCGGTGTTGGCGTTGTCCCAGAGGAACGTGGGCTGGTTGCGGTACGCATAGGAGCAACCGATCCCCTTGCTGTAGCCGGCGAACGAGGGGGAGCCGTTGCCCCAGTCCGGAGCCGCGGTGGGGATCTTGCTCCAGTCGCTGAACATCAGCGTGTCGCGCCCGCCGGAACCGCCGAGGTCTTTCACGTGGCGAATACTGGTGTACATGCGCCGGAAGCAGTTCCCAGCAGCGTCGCCGGCGATGAAGCGGTACTTGGCGGCCGTCCCGACAAAGGGCGCATTGGCGTCCATCTCGCTGCCCGTCGCGCAATAAAGAGCCCTCATGTCGCTGAGGTGATTGCTGAAGATCAGCATCCCCAAGCCGACCGGCATCGCGTTACTAATCTGGTCACAATTTAGATTGCATCGCGTCGCGTTAGTTTATGCGGCGT
>CAYYEE010000231.1:0-7181 GCA_964470775.1 uncultured Planctomycetota bacterium
ACATGGCGCCTCAGCCCGCCAACGGCGGGATCGCAACGTGTCCCCGGAACAGACACGACATTTTCAACGGGCTGGTAGAACAAGGAGACGGGGAATGCGCGGGCAGAAGAGCTGGCTAGGGCGGGTCAGGTTGGGGGCGTTCACCCTTATCGAGTTGCTGGTCGTTGTCGCCATCATCGCCATCCTTGGCGCCATGCTGCTGCCAGCCCTTGCGTCGGCGCGCGAGAAAAGCCGGCGCGCCGCCTGCCTCAACGGTCTCAAGCAGATGGGCTTGGCGCTGGAAAGCTACGCCGGCGACTTCAGCGGCTACTACCCCAGTCACTGCGCCTACGACGCCTATGATCTGGATTGGCCGAACCTCACCAAGGTGGGCACGGTCAACGAGGGCCGCTGGTACGACCAGCGAGACACCCGCAACAAGGGCTACGTGCCCACCATCGCCGTCACCGCCAACGAGTGGATCAACTGGAGCCCCACCCCGCTCCGCTACAACTCCGTCTTCGCCGGCGGGGTCACCTTCGACGGCGTCGGGGACTCGAACCCCACGCGCGGCGAGTTGAACTGCGGCCCCGTGGGCATGGGCTACCTCCTCACCTGCGGATACGTCGGGACCGCCGAGCTCTTCTTCTGTCCCACCGGCGCGGGAATGCCCCCGGTTCGCGGACAGGGAACCGGCGCTATCCGGCCCCAAGACCTCAAGCTCCTTGGCGGCACGGACTCCCCCGCCATCACCCACGGCGACTGGCGAGCCGTGTGGAACACCAACCTGGACTACAACACCCGCAACGACGACGCGTGGAACTACTACGGGGCCGTGAACTGGAACTTCAATCCCAGCCTCGAATGCAACTACAACTATCGCAACATCCCCATGCTCAACGCCCGCGGCTCCAAGCACAGCCCCCAACTGGGCTCAACAGCCGTCAACAACCACTTCCCTGGCGTCAAACCCGAAATTCCCCTTGACAACACCTCCATCGGCAAGCCTGCGTTCAAGACCACGAAGATGCTCGGCGGCCGCGCCATCGCCTGCGACACCTTCAGCAAGTGGCGCCACGTCACTCCCATCTACACAAAGCAGTACTGGTGGATGTGCGTCGGAAGAGGCAACTGGGCTCACCGCGACGGCTACAACGTGCTCTATGGCGACGGCCACTCGGCCTGGTTCGGCGACCCCCAGCAGCAACTCATCTGGTTCCCGGGTGTTCACCCCACTCAGAAGAGCGGCGGCGCCGACCCCGGCAGCGTCTATTGGAGCATGGTTACCGGCTTCATGCCCACCATGGGCAACAGCGAACCCCCACCCTGTGATCCGCGCTGCAACGCCGGCTTTCTCTTCTGGAACATGATGGACAGCGCCGCCGGCATTGACGTCGGCGCCTACGACGTCCCTTGACGCGCGGAGTCGCTGACGTCATCGCTCCCAGAGCGGGGACGGCCGCCAGGCCGCCCTTCTCTTCTATCGTCGCCGCTGAGGAAAAAAGGACTTGACATGCAACCCAAGCGCGCCGTTCGTGGTCTCTCGGTTCTGCTCGCATTGTCAGTGTTTGCCGTCCCCGCCTTCGCCCAGCAACAGGACTCCGCCGCGCTCGACGTTTCCTACGCCCCCCACGGTTATGAGCGCTGGACAGCCCTCACCGCCCCCTTCGGCGCGCCGGCTGAGCTGGGCCTGTGGCTCGACAAGGAGCGGTACGACACCCTCGACGGCGCCGGCGGCGGGTTCATCTACATCGCCCCAACCGCCGCTTCCGCCGACGCCAAGCTGCTCCTGGCGATCCACAAGGCGCAAGGCGGCAAGCCCGCCGGCGAGGCCATCCGGCAGACAGCCTTGGTCCCGAACAAAGGCTGCATCAGTTTTGATCTGAACGTGGCCGGTCTCCCGCCTGGCGAATATGCGGCCATCGCCACGCTCCCCAAAACCGGCGGCGCCAGCGCCACCCGCGCCAGCGACTTCCGCATGGTCTCCGTCCCACGCCCCGAGGTCCAGCGCAAGCGCGTCCAGATCACCGTTCAGAACCCCGCGAGTCCCGCCGCGTACACCCAGCCGCTTTGCACAGCCGTGGCTCTGCCCAAAGGCGAGCTATGGAATACGAAAAACGCCCGCATCGTGACCGCCGACGGCCGGGAGGTCCCCGCCCAGCTCAAGGCCCAGGCGCGCTGGGACCGCAAAGGCAGCGTCCGGTGGCTCGGCGTGTGGTGTTCGGTTCAACACGCGGCCGGCGCCGCATCCACGCCGGTCTTCCTCGAATACGGCTCGCAAGTCAGCGCCGTCAAGGCCCCGCCAACCATGTCCGCTGAAAAGACCCCCGCGGGCTGGCGCGTCACGAATGGCCCGCTGAGGGTCGAGCTCGCCACCGCCACCGGCAACGCGATCAAGGAGGTATTTTTTGACGCGGACGGCAACGGACGTTTTGACCCGGCTGAACTCGCCTGGAGCGGCGCCGAGGGCGGCCCCTACCTCGTGGACGACGCCGGAGTCCGCTACGAGGCCGCCGCGGACAAGAAACCTTCAGTCGTGGTGGAGGAGAACGGCCCCGAGTGCTTCATTTTGCGCGTGGAGAGCTGGTATGTCGGCCAGAAGAAGTTCCCCTTCTACAACGACCCTGGCCTCTGCAAACAGACCACGCGCGTCCGGATCATGCGCCAATCGCCCACGGTGGACATCTCGTACACGTGGTTGATGACGGCCCGATGCATGGAGGCCCGCTTCTCCGACATCGGCTTCAAGGGCCGCGTCCCAGGCGCCAGCCGCGTCCTCTTCGGCCACGAGGGCTTCCCCTATGGCGACGCCGTCGCGCCCGCGTCCGAGTTCTTCCTGGTCCAGGATCAGTGGAATCACTATGGCGTCTACACGCGCATCGTGCAGACAAATCACTTCGTGCCCGGCGAGTCCACCATCCCCCGCTACATGGCTCTGGTCGAAGGCGCCCACGCCCCAGGATGGGGCGCTTTGGTCAACAGCAAAGTCGCCGTGGCGATCGGGTGCTCCGATTTCTGGCAAAACTACCCCACCGAAGTCAGCGCAACCGGCGACCAGCTCACCTTCCACGCATGGCCCGCCCATGGCCGCGACAGCAACCGCGAGTTAGTGGAAGAGGACATCACCCAGCTCTACTTCCTCCACGAGGCGAAGATCCTCAACTTCGCTATCCCGGGCGAGGTCCTCAACTTCCCCGCCAAAAACTGGCACACCAGCAAGTACTTCCTCCACTTCGGCGGCGATTCAGACTCCATCGGCGTGGCCAAGACGCACGAGATCAAGCTGCGCTTCTTCCCCGCGGACCAGGACGTCAACCGTGTCGCCACGGAGATGGCTGCGGCCCTGGCCACAGCCGTGGCGGCGCCAGACCCGCAGGCGATGGTCGAATCGAAGGTCATGGGACTCGTGGGCGCGCGCGATACCAAGCGATTCCCCCAAATCGAGAGCCAGATCGAAAAGATGTTCAAGTGCGAAGCGCGGCTGCAGGAGATGACGCGAGATTACGGCAAGTTCATCTTCGGCGATGGCCACGACGGTTTTGACGTGGGCGAGCGCCGGTTCAACATCTACAGAGCCTGGCGCAACACGCATCATAACACCCCCAGAACAGCGTGGCTCCTCTACATGCGCTCGGGCGACCCCTTCTACTACGTCAGCGCCGTGCGCACGGCCCAGCGGGTCATGGACGTCGGCTTCTGCCACCACTCCCGCCCCGAGCTCGACGTGCTGCCCTACGGCCCCGGCAAGCTCAAAGGCGCCCTGTGCGACTACAAGGGCCTTGTGCCCTGGCACAGCGGCAACCGCAACCCCGACTACAACTCCATGATCGACTTCATGCTGTACTACACCTACTTCACGGGCAACGACCGCGGCCGCGACGTCGCGCGCGAATGGTGGGAGTGCACCCAGAAGCACGTCGGGCCCGTGGGCACATCCCGCACGTGCTCGGGCACGATCACCTCACTGCTCGAACTCTACGAAGACACATGGGACCGCCGCATCCTCCCCCTCCTCGCCGCGTGCTTTGTCGAGCAGCTCAAAGGCCAGGACCCCACGTGGGGCTCCTTTGACGAATGGCAGAACTACGCCCCGTGGCTGGAGCGATACTGGACCTTTGCCGGAAGCGAACGCGCGCGCCAGGTGTTGATCAAGTGGGCGGACTCCAATCTGCTCCGCACGGGGGATCTCAGCTTCGGCTGGGGAACTCACATCAACATCCCCGCCTACGCCTACCTGGCTACAGGCGACGTCAAGTACGTCCGCCACCTGAACGGAATCATGTGGGAGGAAAGCCGCAGCAGCTATAATGACCCAAGCTCGCCCATGGACGGCCTCTATCGCGGCGGCTATGTCTCTCTGGGCCACTACTACATGCAGCGCGCCCTCAACGCCATGGAGGCCATCCGCATGGCCAACACCAACGACGGGTGGGACAACACCAACTGGATGCTCCACGGCGCCAAGTCGCCGCAGACCGAGCAGTACACCCTCAAGTTTTGGATTCTCGACGAAGACGACAAGCCCATACACCTGCGGCTGTGCGGAGTGTTCCGCGGCGACAAATGCAAAGTGACCGCCACCGCCCCTGACGGCCGGAAGACACTGGAAAAGGAGTTTAAGCCCAATAAGTGGTCCGCCCACGGCTCCCAGCGCCAGGCGCCCTGCGACGACCAGATCATCCCCCCGGACGGACAAAAAGGCGTGTACGAGGTCTGCATCGAAAGCCTCGACAAGGGGCTCTTCACCACGTACGCGCCCATATCGGATCACGCGAAAGAGGTGTACGCCATTGACCCGGCTTCCTTCGCCTTCCGCTCCGGCCGGGCGTGCTTCGAGCTCCCCAAAGACAGCGGCGCCTACGTCATCGACCTCACAGTACAGAAAGGCGGCCCCTTCCCGAGCTATGTGCTCGACGACAAACAGAACGTGTTGGCCTCCGGGACTGTCGAAGCGCGCTCCGATGGTGTGATCAAGCGCGGCTTCCCCGTCACCGTGGATTCGAGCAAGACACAACGCGTGATACTGTTCTCCAACTGCGCCACGGCCTCCACGTTCAGCATTGCGGGCAAAGCCCCGCCCAAATATGTGGCCGTGAGCTGGGATCGGCTCTTCAATCCTGACGAGAAGAGAGGAGGCAAAAAATGAAGCGCGCCTTCTTCCTGCCCGTTACTCTCGGTCTCGTCGCGGTTCTGTGCGCCGCCGACGCCAAGACCAAGGCCCACCAGGCGGCCAAACTCCCCGAAGTGACCAATACCCTCGGCGCCAAGCTCGTCCTCATCCCGGCCGGTTCCTTCACCATGGGCAGCGCGCCCGGCGAGTGGGGACGCGGCGCCAACGAGGGGCCCCAACGCCACATCACCATCACGCGTCCCTTCTACATGGCTCGCGGCGAAGTCACCAACGGCGAGTTCAAAGCCTTCGTCGACGCAACCAAGTACAACCCAATCCCGCTCGCGGAAAGCGACTTCCAGTTCCTCTACTACTTGATGGGCGAAGGCAAGGCCAAATATGACAAGACCCCAGCCAACGCCCCGGATCATGCGGTCACGTGGGTGAGCTGGTATTCCGCGTGCCGCTTCTGCAATTGGCTTAGCGAAAAGGAAGGGCTCCCGCCCGTCTACGTCTTCACGCCAGCCAAGGAGAAGGGCCAGCCCCCCATTGTCACGGCCCAGCGTCCTTATGACGGCGGCTACCGCCTCCCCACCGAAGCGGAGTGGGAGTACGCCGCTCGCGCGGGCACGACAACCGCCTTCAGCTTCGGCGTCGACGACAAGTCCTTCAGTGAGTACGCCTACTACGGAATGCTCCCCCCCTATAACCAGCCCGACTACCGGCGCCCCGTGCTCTCGGGCAAACCCAACGCCTGGGGCCTCCACCAGATGCACGGCAACGTGTTCGAATGGTGCTGGGACATCTATGCGAAGAGCTATGACCCGAACCAGTTGACGGATCCTGTCGACCCGCCCACGGGCCGGCTGCGCGTGGAGCGCGGCGGCACGGGCCGGCTGGGCCCCATGTACGGCCGTTCGGCGGCGCGCCTCATGGACGTCCCAACGATGACGCGCTACGACCTTGGCTTCCGAGTCGTGCGAAACGCCGGCCAAGAAAAAACAGCGCCCTGAGCCGGGGCGATATAGCAGATGCAGGCGCAACATATACGGGCTGGCCAGACCGCGATGCGCATGTCCCAGTATCTCCACCGGCGTCCAACCGTCCACGCAACGGATGAGCGGACCGCGGCCCCCGCCCCAACCCACCAAAGGAGAGAACCCATGTCAAAGACAAAAGCAGTCGCTGGCGCGCTGCGCGCTGGAGCGGCCCAGGTGGACATCACGCCTCCTCTGGGCACGCAGATCGCCGGCGACATCGGGCGGCCCCGGCCGGCAGAGGTCGTGGTCGAACCCCTCTACGCCAGGGCGCTCGTCATGGAGGCCGGCGGCCGCAAAGTCTGCATCGTCTCGACAGACCTGTGCGCCATCACCGATGAGTGGAACGAAGCCATACGGCGCTCCGCGGCCGAAAAGTTCGGGTTTGACCATGACGCGATCATGATCCATCCAGTCCAGAATCACGCGGCTCCCACCATCGGCAACCACATGATCCAGGGCAAGAGCCAATGGGTGACCCCGGACCTCGATTGGCTGCGCGGCGGCGACGACCGCTACAACCTTCTCGCGGTGGAGCGCATCCTGGAGGCCGTGGGAAAGGCCAACGATTCGCTGCAGCCCGCCCGCATCGGATCCAACAGCGGCATTGAAGCGCGCGTGGCCTTCAACCGCCGCTGCGTCATGCGCGACGGCACGGCCAAGACGCATCCCCCCAAAGGCAGCCCGGACATCTTGTACGTCGAAGGCCCGATTGACCCCGAAGTCGGCGTCACGTGCATCCAGACGCCCTCGTTGCGCAACCTGGCCTTCCTGCTCCACCACACCTGCCACCCTGTTCACGGCTTTGGCAAGCGGTTCATCACCTCGGGTTGGCCAGGCGCGTGGGCCGAAGGCGTGCGCGCGGCCTTTGGCGGAGAGCCCGTGGCTCTGGTGCTCAACGGCTGCTGCGGCAACGTCCACCACGCCAACCCCCTGGACCCGAAGCAGGTGGACGACTACCGCCAGATCGGCCGCATCCTCACCGAGGATGCCCGCGACCTCGTCGCGTCCATCCGGACCGAGCAGAACGTCGTTCTCGACTGCCAGACCCGCCG
>CAYYEE010000232.1:0-7178 GCA_964470775.1 uncultured Planctomycetota bacterium
AGCATGAGCTCTGGCCGCAGTCAACGCGCGCCGACCGGGCCGGTCCACGGCCGGCGCGCTCCACTTTCGATACTTGGCAAAACAGGCGCCAATCCTGAAGTCATCTGGCGAGTCGCAAAAAGCCCAGAATCTTCAACGCTCAGACCCGTCGCCTTCACGTGCGCGCCTACATCCGCGTAGCCCGCGGCAGGTTCGCGACATTTCCGTAGGAGTCGCGGTTCAAGCGAGGGGAAAGAGACCCATCGCTTGAAGCAGACAGAGCCCCGCCGGCGCGGCCGCGCAACTCGATTCAAGGACGGCCCGCCGCGGCTCCATGGACAGGCTCAGGATCGGCGTGGCGGTTGCCCCCGCCATCCACCACCGCCACCAGCGCGCGCACCGTACCGTTGAGCTCGCCGGCCTGCGCTGACAGTTCCTGACTGGCTGAAGCCGACTGCTCCGCGCTGGCCGCGTTGCTTTGCGTGGCCTGGTCGATCTGGGAAACGGCCGTATTCACCTGCTCAATGCCCAAGGACTGCTCTTTGCTGGCGGCCGCGATCTCCGTCACCAGTTTCGAGGCGTTCGACGCGTTCTCCGCCATCGCTTCCACAACCTTGGCCGTATCCTCCGCCGCGCGCACGCCGCTTTCCGCGCTGCTGCGCGACTGCTCGATCAACCCAGCGGTCGTTCGGGCCGCGTCCGCGCTGCGGCGCGCCAGGTTGCGCACTTCCTCCGCAACCACGGCAAAGCCCTTCCCGGCCTCGCCCGCCCGCGCAGCCTCAACCGCCGCGTTCAACGCCAGCAGATTGGTCTGGAACGCAATCTCGTCAATCGTCTTGAGTATCTTGGCCGTCTCATCCGCGGAATTGCGGATTTCGGCAATGCGCTCCATCAACGTCTTTGCGGCCGCGCGTCCTTGTTCGCCAATGGTCCGCGCCTCAGCCATCAACCCGTCGGCCTTGGACGCATGCTCGGAGTTCTGCTTCGTCGCCGATGCCATCTCCGCCAAGGCCGCCGACACTTCCTCCAGACTCGACGCCTGCTGCGTCGCGCTCGACGCCATCGAGTTGCTCGATTGCGACACTTGGGCTGAGGCCTCCGTGACCCGTGAAGCGCCGGCTTCGAGCCGCTCAATCACGCCACGGATGGAGCGTGAGAGGCCCCGCACGCTGCCAGCGGCCAGAAGGGCCGTCGCCAGCAACGCCCCACCCGATCCGCAGGCGAACCAGAGACAGGCTCTCCGCGCCCGAACGCAGGCCCTGGCTGTCTCCCCCTCGGCCTCCTTCACCTTTTCGCCAATCACACCCATGGCCGCCTCGATGCGTTTTTCCTCCATGCCGCTGAGTTGATCCGCGTATGCCCTCATCTCGTCGAACGCTCTCTTGCCGCTGCCGTCGCTGATGCGCCTCGCGAAATCCAACTTGCCATCTGTGTGCGAGAACTCCACCACCTTGCGCGTCTTCTCGCGCCAGACGTCATATGCGGATTTGAATTTGGCGTACGTTTCCAGCATGGACGCGTCGAAACGCTTGGCAGCCTCCGCCATGCGGTCGCGGCATTGGTCTACGTTCTCAAGGCTGAACTTGTCGGCCGCTTTGAACTCCTCGTCAGTGGATGACACCAGCGCCATCTTCTCCGCGATGACGGCCTGGTGCGCATCGCGATCGGCGTTCAGGATGAGCTGGATGGTGGCCTGCATGTCGTTGATGTCTTGCATGTCTTTCTGGGCCAAGGGCAGAAAGACCTCCCGCGCCTGCCGCTCCATCGCCCGCGCCATGTCACGCATCTCTATCCAGCCCGCCACGGCCAAAGCCGCCAGGGCCGCCATGGGCACGGCGGCCAACCACGCCAATCGTCCTTTTAGACCCATCATGATTCTGACCCTTTGGAGTCTCACTCGCCCGCACGGAAGTTGTCAGTTCGTTTTTGCGACAATCAGGCCAAAGGTCACAGCGCCAATCGCTTCTCCCTTGGCGTTGAGAATGGGGAGCGAAATCTGCTGGATGGTGGCGCCGGCGGACTTGTCGAACGATTCCTTGCCAACGTCAACGCCGCCCTTGCCCCCTTTGTAGGAATTCTGCCACTTGGGCTCATCGCCCTGCCAGTAATCACTCGTCAGCCGGCTCATCCCAACGTTAGCCCCCTGGTTGTCCATCACAAACGCCTCGGCGATCGCCGGAAACTCCTTGGCAATGCGCTTCAGCTCCTGCGCGCAGGCGTTGGTCATCTTCTCTTTCTGGATCGGCAGCTCATCTTCAGCCTCCATCCACTGCTTGTCTATCTTCTTGATCTCATCCAGGGACACTTTGAGGATGTTCTGCTTCTCCACCTCGGCGACGAAAACAGCGTTGACGCAGAGCGGCAGCAACTTCTCCACCGCGAACGCCTTCACACCATCCTTGGCGCTCGATGACATGATTGCGTCCTTCAGCGCCTTCATGCTCTCTTCGGGCGCCTTGCCCTGGCCCATCCCCGCGCCCGCAACCAAAAACGCCAACGCCACCGCGACCATCAACCGTTTGCAAACGCTCATGCAAACACCCTCCTGTCGGCCAAACCAGCCCAGAGTCTCATGGAGTCCCCAAAACCGAGGATATCTCCGTGGCCCCGTAAAAATAGTCTCCGCCGCGTCAACGTCTGCCCTGTGGAGTGTCCCCTCTGGACCCAAGGGCGTCATTTATAGCTTCATCGGACGCAGGCCGACCGGGTTTAGCAAAAATGGATGGTTCCGCGACATCTTTGGCGAGGGCGAAGCAACATTTCAACGCGCAGGGGCGGCGCCGGCGAAACGTGAAGATACCCCTCAGGCCCCGTTGCATGGCAGGGCATGGACACCCCGCGGCGCCGCGAGCAAGAGCCCAGACCGGAATCGCCGCCATTCAGGCCACGCCTGCCGGCTGCGCCGCCCCGGCCAGCTCCAGCATCTTCTGCGGAATGCGCGAAAGCGGGACCACGAACTCCGCGCCCCCGCGCTCGATCGCCTCTTTGGGCATGCCGAACACAACGCATGAGGCTTCGTCCTGCGCAATGGTCCGGGCCCCTTCCTGCCGCATCTTGCCCAGGGCGGTCGCACCGTCGTCACCCATGCCGGTCATGATGACTCCGACCGCATTCCGGCCCGCGTACTGCGCCACGGACGTGAACAGCACCTCAACCGAAGGACGATGACGGCAGACGAGCGGCCCGGACTTCACCTCGACATAGTAGTTCGCGCCCGACCGCCGGAGCAGCATGTGATAGTTGCCCGGGGCGATCAGCGCGCGGCCCGGCGTCACGTGGTCGCCGTTCTCGGCCTCCTTCACCTCAATAGAGCACAGTTCGTTCAATCGGTTCGCGAACGCGCGAGTGAAATGCTCAGGCATGTGCTGCACGATCAGGATGCCAGGGCTGTTGGGAGGCATGGCGGTCAGCACCTCCTGCAGCGCGGTGGTGCCGCCTGTGGAAGCGCCGATGGCGACTACCTTGTTCGTCGTGGCGGACATCGACAGCTTGGGCGCGCCGCCTCTCTGCTCAACCGGTTCGGCCGCCCGCTTCACCCGCGCCTTGGCCGCTGCCTTGATCTTGCCGACCAGCATCACCGACATGTCGTCCACCGTGTACGCCGCCCCAGGCTTGCACATCACCTCCACCGCCCCGGCCTCCAGCGCCTCCAAGGCCAGCTCGCCGCCGCGAGGCGTCAACGATGAGACAATAATGACCGGCAGCGGGTAGTAGCGCATCAGCTTGCGCAAAAACGTCAGGCCGTCCATTCGCGGCATTTCGACGTCCAGGGTGATGACGTCAGGCTGAAGGCGCACGATCTTATCGCGCGCGACATACGGGTCCGGCGCCGTGCCCACAACCTCGATTTCCGGGTCCCTCGCCAACTCGCGCGAGAAGATGTCCCGCACCACGGCGGAATCATCCACGATCAACACTTTGATAGGCATGTCCGCCTCCGCACTTGCGCCACTACGCGAGGGTAACCCGCAGCAACGCGGGCGCGTCGTCCACCAGAAAACCCTGAACCGCCGGGTCCTGGCGGAAGGCGGCCCATGCCTCCGGACCCACGGCGTTTGTTACAGGCGCCTTCAGTTCAAACACCGGCGTCTGGCCGGCCATCGCCGTCAGCACGTGCCCGCACGTCACGTTGAGCGTCTCGCTTACCGCATCGGCCGCCCTCTGGGCGCACAGCGGATCGTCCGCGTCCAGGCCGAGCACGTTGGCCGCGAACATCACGCACAACCCCTGCGGGGCCATCATCTCCAGCTTGCCCCGCAACGCCCCGGAGAACTCGATGGTGGAGTGCAGGCACGTGTCGCCGGCCGTGTCCAGCTCGGCCGCGTCCGCGGGGTCGGCGAACATGAACGCCATCTTCTCCACGACCTCGCAGAAGACGGAGCGAACGACTTCTTTCGGGTCATCCGACATGTTCGCCTCCCAATATCTCAGTCACAACCTGCCGAATCGCCTCAGGCGTGAAAGGCTTGCGCACATAGGCGCTCACCCCTTTGGCCTTGAGCTCCTCAATGCGCGTCGCGCTGCCTTCCGTGGAGACGATCACCACGGGCACGGTCTTGAGCACGCCGTCCGCGCTCATCCGCTCGATCATGGCGATGCCGTTCATCACCGGCATGTTGATGTCCGCGAAGATCAGGTCTATCCAGTTCTCCTTGAGCACGTCCAACGCTTCCTGGCCGTTGGCCGCCTCAAACAGCTTGTCGTGCTTCACGGCGGCGATCTGGAGTGTTTTGGCGATCACGGCGCGCACCGTCGCCGAGTCGTCCACTACCAGGATGTTGAGGGCCATCGCTCACCTCCCAAGAAAAAGGTCGCGCACGTCCGCTAGCGCGCCGAGCGTCTTGAGGATTGCTTTCTCGGACAGTTGGGTCTTCACCCCGAGACGGGCGACGGCGCCGGGCGACGGACGGTAGTTCAGGCCGTCCACGCCAGCCCCGATCCCGCTGGTCATACAGAGAATGTTGGCCACATGCGTAAGGTCGGTGACGATGTCGCCTCCGGCCGGTTCAGGATCGTGAGACCAGCGCACCGTCTTCGTCACGCACTCGGGCAGCCCCCACCTTTGCAGCAGGGACGCGCCCACCTCGGGGTGGTCAATGCCCAACTCGGCCCGCTCGGCCTCCTCGAAAGAGGTCCTCCCCTCATACGCGCGCCGTTTGATGGGTTCCGCGTCCACCTCTAGGAAGGAACCCATGACGATCTTGCCCACGTCGATGAGCAGCGCGGCGGTGAACAGATAGTCCGGCGCCACGAGGCCGAGCGACTCGGCCAGGTTCTCCGCGCACAGCGCCGTGGCCACCGAGTGCTCCCACAGCGCATGCGGCGGCAGGTCGTAGCCGCGCACCGCCACCTGCAACGCCGGCCCAGCCACGGCCGCGGCGACCAGGCGCCCCACACGGCGCGACCCGAGCCGGACAACCACGTCCCGCAGGGACCGGATCTTTTGCGGCGCGCCGAAGGCGGCCGAGTTGGCCACTCGCAGCAGATTGGAAGTCAGGGCCGGGTCCAGCTCAATCCGGCGGACAATCTCCTGGACCTTTGCTTCCGGGTCGCGAATCAGCCTCAGGGCCTCCATCGAGGAGGCGGGCAACGCCTCCACTTCGGCCAGCTTGTCGAGAATCTTCTGACGCCAGGTCACAGGTCCACCTCCTGTCCTCTGGACTTGATGACCGTGCGTCCTGTTTCCAGGTGCAGGTACACGGTTCGGGCCGTGGTCCCGCCAACGTCCTCGCTGGCAATCAGGATGTTGTTCTTCCAGAGAACCTTGCGCAGAACCGTGTAGTTGCGTTCCCCGATCTTGAACAGCCCTTTGTCGTCAAGCACGGACGCCGCGCCCGCCACCTTGGCGATCAGGCGGCTCCTCTCAGCGCCCATGTCGAACACCGCCTGGAGCAGCGCGGGCACGCCGGTGTCCGTGAACATCAGGGGCGATACGCGCGCCTTCTCCGGGTCAATCTTTGAGAGCGGCAACATGCAGTGGATCAGGCCCCCGCACCTGACCACGGGGTCATAGAGCGCAAGCCCGATGCACGACCCCAGGGAATGCGTCACAATGATATCCTCGGGCCGGTTGGATACCTTCATGTCGGCGATGCCCACGGTGTGAATCACGATGTGTCGCGCTCCTCCCGCCAGCCATGCGCGCCGGCGGGTTTGGCCTTGCTTGCGCCGCAGCCCCTCACGCCGCGGCCGCCTCGCCGCACTCACTCTTTCACGTACACCGAAGGCTTCACGGTCCTAAAACCGTTGGCCACTCCCGTCAAGCTCTCGGCGTGCCCAACCATCAGGTACCCCCCCGGCTTGAGCAAGCGATGAATCTCGGCCAGGAGGTTGCGACGCACGGTCGCGTCGAAGTAGATCATCACATTGCGGCAAAACACGGCGTCCATGGGTCCTTGCATTGGGAACGGAGGCGAGGAGAGGTTCAGACGCCGGAAGGCCACCATCTCCTTGAGCTCAGCTCGCGCGGCATAACGCTTGTCCGCGCCCTCCCTCACCATGTCGAAGTAGCGGTTGCGAACCTGAAGCGGGATGGGGGCGACCTTCTCCGCCTCGTACACGCCCTCGATGGCCCGGCCGAGGGCGCGTGTCGAGATATCCGTGGCCAGGATGCGGACGTCGGCCGGTCTTCCCCCCAGCGCCTCGCGCAGCGTGATGGCCATCGTGTACGGCTCTTCCCCCGTCGAACAGGCCGCCGACCAGAACCGGAACCGCCTCTGCCCTTGGCCGATCCACTTCTCCATGAGGCCGCTGAGCATCTCAAAGTGCGCGCCTTCGCGGTAGAAGCTGGTCACGTTCGTGGAGATCGCGTCGAGCAGCAGCACAATCTCCTCGCCGGTCTGGTCCCGTTGCACATGGGCCAGATAGTCCTCGTAGACGGTCAGACCCAGCGCGCGCATGCGCTTGCCCACGCGAGCCGCCACCAGCGACTCCTTGCCTGGGCCCAGCGAAATGCCGCTTCGCTCGTAGACGAGGTCCCGGAACTTCTGGAACGTCTTAGGGCTTATCTGCGCCGGCTGATCCATCACGTCCACTTCGGCGGTTTGACGGCGATGGCTGGTCATGGGTTCCGCGCCTCGGCCCCTGGATCACGCGCTCTCCGCGGCCACACTGTTCACGGCCGAGATTTCGCCATGCGACAACACCCGGTCCACATCCAGCAGCATCACCATGCCCTCCTCGGCCGTCACCAATCCGCT
>CAYYEE010000233.1:0-7151 GCA_964470775.1 uncultured Planctomycetota bacterium
CTGTTGAAAATGTCGCGTCTGTTCCGGGGACACGTTGCGATCCCGCCGTTGGCGGACCGAGGCGCCATGTCCCCGCGGACGCGGTGTCTTTTTCAACGGGCCGCTGAGCTATTTTTGAGGCACAACATCAGGATACCGCGTCTTGGGGGGAGTGGCAAGCAAGGAAGGCGGAGACAAGAGGGAAGGGAAGGACATGGCCGTTCTTTGACCGGGGGCCGCGGGAGCGGTACCATGGGGTCATGGACATCCACCAGAAAGACCGCATCCTCGTCACCTGCTTTGATGGCCTTGCGCCGTTTCTCCAGAAGGAACTGGAGGACCTGGGCTGCGAGATCGTGTCGGCGCACGACACGGGCGTGGAGACCACGGGCAGTCTGGCCGACGCCATGCGCCTGTGCCTGAGGCTGCGCACGGCGCTCAACGTCATGCTGCTGCTGACGCGTTTCCGGGCGCGCAACGCGGATGAGTTGTACGCCGGCGTCAAGGCCGTGCCGTGGGAGGAGATCATCCCTGCCGACGAATACGTCAGTGTCGTGGCCAGCGTGGACACGCCCGCGATCAACAACACGATGTACGCGGGCATGAGGGTGAAGGACGCGGTGGTGGACCGCATCGCCGCGGCCACGGGCCGGCGGCCGGACGCCGGGCCTGAACGCGACAACGTGGTCTTGCAGCTCTACTGGAAGCGGAACCTGTGCTGGCTCTATCTCAACGCGTCGGGCGTGAAGCTGTCGGACCGGGGCTATCGCAAGATGCCTCACAAGGCGCCGTTGCGCGAGACGCTGGCCGCGGGCCTTATCCTGGCCACGGGCTATGACGGCCAGACGCCGCTCGTGGCGCCTATGTGCGGGAGCGGCACGCTGGCCATCGAAGCCGCGCTGATCGGCCTGGGGCGCGCGCCGGGGCTGCTGCGCGGGAACTTCGGCTTCATGCACGTCGCGGGCTTTGACGCGCGTCTCTGGAGTGGCATGCGCGCCGAAGCGCGCAAGCTGGGCCGGCGCGGCCTGCCGGCGCCCATCATCGCCTCGGACATCGACCCGGCGGCCATCGCCGCCGCGCGCCAGAACGCCCTCACGGCGGGCGTGGACCACCTCATTCGGTTCCACGTGTGCGATTTCGCGGATACGCCCGTGCCGCCTGGGCCGGGGGTGGTGGTGTTGAACCCCGAATACGGCGAACGCATGGGGACGCAACAGGAACTGGAGGCGACCTACGCGAGGATCGGCGACTTCTTCAAGCAGCGATGCTCCGGCTACGCGGCGCACGTGTTCACGGGCAACATGGACCTGGCCAAGCGCATCGGCCTGCGGGCGAGCCGCCGGACGCGGTTCTTCAACGCGAAGATCGAGTGCCGCCTGTTCCGCTATGAGATGTATGAGGGTACGCGCAAGAAGCGGCGGGGCAAGGAGGCCGGGGCCGATTCGGCGGAGACGCCGTCAGGGGCAGAGGAAGGGCGCCGTTGAAGCAGGCGAGCCCCTTGCGGCTGGCGCTGTTGGCGAGAAACCGCCAAAGGACCGGCGGCGTCCTGGAAGGCCAAGGCACGGCGAAAATGCCGCCAGGCCCTGATGCGCTGTCGGGCCGAACCCTGCATTAAGTTTAGGGAATATCCTTCCTTGCATGCTGGATCGGGGCGCCGGGGCAGGTGACAGGGCAGTCGGGATGACACAGTGATATCTTGAATGCTTGCATGCAATTGGGTATGCTAGCAGGAATTCACGCAATGCCAGAGGATCGCCCGCGTTATCTCTCCAGCAAAGCATGCGCCTGTCAACAGAGTTGTAAATAATTGCTGTTTTGGTTTTTGCGATATGGGCTTGTTTCGCGGACTCTCTGCGCCCCCCAATTCGGCGCGGATTGAGTCATCGCGAAAAACGATAGTTTGATAGGATGACGTCTCGTGGGTTTGGAGGTATACTAATGATGGAGGCGCGGTCTGAATCTTGGGAACGCCGGGCTTCTGACGCAGGAGGGCGTGGCAGTGGACAAGGGAATGCCATGGATGCCGCGTCAGGGCCGACAGGAGAGGGCGCCAGGGCATCGCAGAGCTGGGACGAGGCCTGAGGGGACCCCGCAATGAGATGGGCTTTGGCTGTGGCTGGCGCGACGCTGCATGGCGCGGCTTGGGCAGGGGCCGCCGTCGTGGGACCGGCAGGCGCCGCAGGGCTGGCGCAAGCGGGGCCGCGCGGCTGGGCGGAATTGGGGCTGGCCGTCATCGCCATCGCCGGCGCGTTCATGGGCGTGGTCGCGGTCATCAAATGCGGCCAGGTTCGGCGCAAGACGGCCACGTTGGAATCCCAGAAGCTGGACCTTCAGCGCGTAAACCGCGCGCTCGTGGCTTCCACGCGGTGCGGCCTGGCCGTGACGCGCGCCGAAGACGAGAAGCAGTTGCTGGCCGACGTGTGCGATATCCTGGCCACGGAACTCGGCTACGACTTGGCCTGGGCGGGCTTGAGTTCTGGTTCCACGGACGTCGTTCAGTTCGTGGCCTCGTCGGGCGACGACGCCGGCTGGATCAAGGAAGCTCCCTCTCTGGAAGGCTGGCCCGAGACGGAGGTTGTGCGCACAGGCGCCGTGCAGGCGCTGACCGACCTGGGCGGCGCGGGGGACGAGACCTGGCGCGCGCGGGCCGCGCGGGCGGGGTATCGCGCCATGACGGCTCTGCCGCTCATCAGCCAAGGCCGCGCGCTGGGCGTTGTCGCCGTGTACGTCAAGTCGGACCTGACGCGAGACCCGGCCGAGATGAACCTGCTGATGGACATCGTGGAGGATGTGGCGTTTGGGATAGAGGCGCTGCGCTCGCGGCAGGAGCGCGACCGGGCCGCGCGGGAGCTGGAGGCCAGCGAGCGGCTGTACCGGGTGATGGTGGAGAGCCTGCTGGACGCGGTGTGCGGCTGGACGCCGGACACGACGCTGCGTTTCGTCAACAACGCTTTCTGCCAGCTCTTCGGCGTCACGCGCGAAGAGATCATCGGCCGCAAGTGGATTGATTTCGTGCCCGCGCCGGAGCGCGAGGACAAGGCGGCGGCGCTGGAGGCCATCTTGAATCACAAGGCGCCCGTGACGCGCGACGTGTGGATTCTCACGGCCTCGGGGCCGCGGTTCATGGAGTGGTCGGCGTGTCCTGTCTTCGACGCGCAGGGCGCCCTGGTCGAGTTCCACTCCGTGGGCCGCGACATCACCGAGCGCAAGCGCGTTCAAGAGGGGCTGGAAGAGCAGCGCCGCCTGTTGGAGCGCGCGGTGGAGGACCGTACCGCGGCGCTGCGCGACTCGATGCGCCGGCTGGAGGAGGCCAACGAGCGGCTGGCCGAGGCCAACCGGCAGAAGAGCTTGTTCCTTTCCACCATGAGCCATGAACTGCGCACGCCGCTCAACGCGGTCATCGGGTTCGCGGACTTGCTGGCCGGGCAGTTCTTCGGCCGTCTCAACGAAAAGCAGAAGGAACATGTCGCCCAGATCGCCAACAGCGGCAAGCACCTGCTGGCCATGATCAGTGATCTTCTGGACATGGCGAAGATTGACGCGGGGGTGATGACGCTGGACCTGAAGCCTTTTGACGCGCGCGAAGTGGCGGCCGGGGCGGTGGAGATGGTCAGGCCGCAAGCGCAGAACAAACGGCAGACGCTGGATTTGGACCTTGGGGCGGAGCCTGTGATGGTGTATGGCGACGCGCGCCGTCACAGGCAGGTGCTGCTGAACCTCCTGACGAACGCGGTGAAGTTCACGGCGCCGGGGGGGAGAGTGGGCGTGCGCCTGAAGGTTCGGCCGGGCGAGGCGGTGCGGGTGGAAGTGAGCGATACGGGCCCAGGCGTCAAGGCTTCCGAGATGCCGCGTCTGTTCACGCCGTTCTACCAATCTCAGCGCGTGCGCGACGAAGAACTGGGGGGCACGGGGATCGGTCTGGCCCTGGCCAAGCGGCTGGTGGAGCTTCACGGCGGCTGTATCGGCGTGGAGAGCGAAGAAGGCAAGGGCAGCGTCTTCTGGTTCGAGACACCCATCAAGGAACACACCGAGGCCTTGGCCGGGGCGGCGCCCGCCGCGCCGGCCTCTGGCGCGGTGGACCCCAAGGGCCGGCGCATCCTGCTGGCCGAGGACAACGAGGCCAACGCGGCCATGGTTATGGGCATGTTGAGCGTCCACGGCCACCACGTGTCCGTGGCGCACAACGGCTTGGAGGCTGTGGAGATGGCC
Organism: uncultured Planctomycetota bacterium; assembly: GCA_964470775.1. GTDB lineage: Bacteria > Planctomycetota > Brocadiia > CAIUPP01 > CAYYEE01 > CAYYEE01. The sequence goes on from CAYYEE010000233.1 coordinate 4,189, forward strand.
CGGGAAATCCGGCCCGAGTTGATCCTGATGGATATCCGCATGCCGGTCCTGGACGGGCTGGAGGCCACGCGCCGGATCCGGGCCGTCTCCGGCCTGGAGGACACGCCCATCATCGCGCTGACCGCCAGCGCCGGCGCCGAGGCCGAATCGCGCCACCTGGCCGCTGGTTGCACGGCGCATGTCACCAAGCCCGTGGAGTCCAAGGAACTGTTCGCCGTCTTGCGCCGGTACCTGAGCGCCGAAGGCCGGGCCGCCGGCGCCTTGGCCGGGGATTTTTCCAGAACGTAAGGAGGCGCCGCATGAACCCCGCGCGCGCGCGCGTGCTCATCATCGAGGACATGGCTGTCAACCGCCGCCTGCTGACGCAGTTCGTGGAGAGTCTGGGCCATGAGGCCGTGGTGGCCGAGAGCGGGCTTTCGGGCCTGGCGATCATGAAGGAGCGCGTCCCCGACCTTGTGCTGCTGGACATCATGATGCCGGGCATGGACGGCATCGAGACCTTGCAGCGCATGAAGGCTGACGCCGCGTTGCGCGACGCGCTGGTGCTGGTCATCACAGGCGTGGACGAGGTGGAAAGCGCGGCCAAATGCCTCACCATGGGAGCGGACGACTACATCGTCAAGCCCTACGAGCCAGCCCTGCTGCGCGCCCGCATCCAGGGCAGCTTGGAAAAGAAGCGGCTCCGGGACGAACAAGCCGCCTACGCCCACCGCATCGAAAGCTATGCTCTGGCGCTGGAGGACCGCGTGCGCGAGCGGACGAGGGAGCTCTCCGAGGCGCACGAGCGGCTCCAGGTCTTGGACCAGGCCAAGAGCGATTTCATCAACCTGATCTCCCACGAGCTGCGCACGCCCTTGGCGGGGCTGCTGGGCGCGGCCGAGCTGGCCTTTGAGGGCGGGGGGAATGACGAAGACCGCGCCAAGCTCCGGGCCATTTTCGACGCCTCGCGCGACCGCATCACGTCCATTCTGGACCACGCGCTGATGCTGGCCAAGATTCAGGCCGGCGTGGGCCAGTTTTCGCTGAAGGCGGTCGAGGTCCAGCCCACGGTGTGGACGGCCATCCAGATGGCGTCTTCCTTTGCCGCGCGGCGCGGGGTGGCGCTGCCCGCCGCGCCAGAGACTTCCGACCGCGTGCTGGCCGAGGAGGAGTTGCTGGCCAAGGCGCTGTCCGCGCTTTTGGAGACATCCGTGAAGTTCTGCGCGGAAGGAAGCGCCTTGTCCTTGAGCTATGCGGGCGAGGACGGCCTTGCCCGCGTCACCATCGAGGCGCGGGGACGCGGCGTCCCGTCCGAGGCCGTCGCGCAGTTTTTCGACATCTTTTCCGTGGCCGAGCCCATCACTCCAGGCGGCGACCTGGGCTTGGCGCCAGCCCTGGCGCAGAGCATCTTGCGGCTCTTTGGCGGCAAGGCTGAAGTGACGGGTCTTGAGCCGCCCGGCGCGCGGTTCACCGTAACCCTCAAGCTGGCGCCGGGCGAGCCGCCGGCCGGCGGGGCGTGACGTCTCCCCTTGTCTCGGTCCGTATTGACGCGCCGGGAGCGCGTTGGTATATATCGCATATCGGCATTCCGATGTTGGGGAGTCTGCCCTCGCCTTTGCCAGATTGTGGGAGAGAGGAACCGTGTCATTCCGCGGACAGGTGGCTGTCACGTTGGCGTTGCTGGTCATGGGGACGCGCGCAAGCGCCTCGGTGATTCACGTCTCGCCCGGCGGCGACGCCAAGGCGTCAGGCACGGCCGAACAGCCCACCACCTTGGCCGCCGCGTTGGGCCGGGCCGCCAAGGACCGCCAGGTCCGGGAGATTATCCTGGCCGGCGGGGAATACGTCGCGGACAACCTGAACATCGGCGTCCGCGCAGCCGAGAAGCCCGACGGCTACCCGCCGCTGGTGATCCACGCCGCCAAGGGCCAGAGCGTGTGGCTGGTCCACAGCGCGCGCGTGGACAAGGCCGAGCCCGTGGCGGGCATGGCTGGCGTGTTCCGCACCAAGAGCTTGCCCCCCGGCCAGCCGGAGATGTGGGAGCGCGACGCGCGCGTGCGCTACATTACGCTGACCACGGCCGCGTTCGTGGCCGCGTTTCCGGCTTCGTGCTTCGCGGATCCGGAAGAGGGGTGGCTCTACTTCCACACCTCCGACGGAAAGCCGGCGGACAAGCATGAGCTGTATTACAGCCTGGGCACGCCCAACGGCCGCGCGCTGGGCGTGTACCGGCCCAACACGACCCTTGAAGACCTGGGGTTCCGCGACGCCTGCGGCCCCACCACGCACGCGCTGGTGATGAACGCGGCTGGGCTGTCGGCGCGGCGGCTGCGCTTCGACAACGCCTTTATCGGCGTCGGACTGGGCGCCTACGCCGTGGACAACCTCATCGAGGACTGCGACTTCGTGGACGTGGCCCAAGCCATCCGGAGCAACGGCAAGGACCTCGTCATCCGGCGGTGCCGCATGACCAAGGAGCGCGACGCCTTCTTCTACCGCGTGTACCCCGCGCTCGACACCGCGGTCTACACCTATTTTCCCGGCAGCGGCGCCACCATCACCGATACCTTTGTCAAGGGCTACAAGCAGGGCTTCCGCGTCAAGGCCATGCCCGGCCGCTATGTCCTGCGCCACAATACCTTGGTCGACACGGAGCACGGCGTCTCGTGGGTGACGAGCAACGCGGACAGCGACACGTCCTACAACATCTTCGTCCACGCCGACGATTTCATCCGCGTGTCCGAGTTCCAGCCCACCTTCACGCTGGACAAGAACCTGTTCTGGGATTCCAAGAACCTGCTCGAGTTCAACGTGCGCAATACCGCTATCCGCGGCGCCGGACTGGGCAAGTTCAACCTGCTGGCCGACCCCAGGTTCGCGGACCCGGACAACGGCGACTACCGCGTGCTGGAGGACAGCCCGGCCGTGTTCTTGAAGGACGCGGAAGGGCGGCCGGCCGGCGCGTTCGGCGCGGCGCCCGCTTC
>CAYYEE010000234.1:0-7123 GCA_964470775.1 uncultured Planctomycetota bacterium
CAGCGGCGTGTTGTTCTTCCGCCGCCCGCCGGAGGCCGCCATGTCCGCGCCCACGTCCGACGGATTGCGGGCCATGGCGTTTCTCGACGGCCATGTCCAGACCGTGGTCGAATCCCAGGCCAAAGTCATGATCCAGCAAGCCACCGCCGCCATCGCCCAGCGCATGGCCCCCGAGAAGCGCCCCGGCTTCCTGTGGAAACAGGACGACGCCTTTGACAAAGGCGTCACGTGGGCCGCCTTCACGTGGGGCGTGGTCCGCGTTCATGGCCGCGACTCGCGAGAGTTCCGCAACATCCTCGGCGAAGAAGAGCCCGCTCCTACGGCCGTCGCCTTCACCGATGACGCCGTCTGGCTCGGCGCGCGGCGCGGCCTGTTCCGATGGGACCGCAAGACCGGCGTCTGGACGCGCGTCGCCGTGGCCGGCCGCATGTTCACCCCTTCCGTCACCAAAGTCGAAATCCTGGACGGCAAGATGAGCGTCACCGCCACCGAAGGCGGCGCCCCGGAAACGTGCGTGTTTGACCTAGCAGCCAAGAGGTGGTTGCAGAACAAGTGAAGACGGCGAGAGGGCAGAGATCAGAAGTCACGAATTGGGTGTCTGGTGTGGTGTTTCGGAAATGCCTTGCATTTCCGAAACACCACAGGGCGGGCTAACTCGATACTTTAGACGCGTCAAGCGCCGGGTTTGTGTCATGTAGTGTTTCAGAGATAGCAAAGCTATTTCTGAAACACTACACGAGAAATGGCTCTGGAAGTCCAGGAGAGGAAAGAGGAAGACGATGAAGAAGGTTCGAGTCGCGATTCTCGGTTATGGCCGCAGCGGCGGTTCCATGCACGCCGGCGCGGTGGAGGCCAACAAGGAACTGTTCGACATGGTGGCCGTCGCCGACGTGGACGAAGCCCAGCGCAACAAAGCCGCCGAGCGCTTCAAGTGCGCCGTGTACGCCGACTACCACGAAATGCTCCGCAAGGAAAAGCTCGACCTCGTGTGCGTCATCACGCGCAGCGACCAGCATTCGGCCATGACCTGCGATTGCCTCAAGGCTGGCGCCGCTGTTCTCGTCACCAAACCCTGGGCCGTGAACGAAGCCGAAGCCCAGGCCATGGTGGACGCCGCCCGCAAGACCGGCAAGCTCCTTATGCCCTGGCTGCCCTCGCGCTGGGGCTGCACGCTCCGCCGCCTCAAGACGCTGGCGCAGGAAAAGGCCATCGGCGAGACCTTCCTCATCCGCCGCGTCGCCGGTTCCTTCGCCACCCGTTGCGATTGGCAGACCGAGCGCCGCTACGGCGGCGGCTACCTGCTCAACTGGGGCCCCCACATCATTGACCCCGCCGTCATCCTGGGCGGCGCCCCGGTCAAGAGCGTCTATGGCCGCATGAAGCAGACCATCAACCCCGGCGACACCGAAGACGTGTTCATGGGCATCCTGACCCTCGCCAACGGCGTCGTCGCCCAGGTCGAATACACCATCGCCGTCGAGACGCCCCCCGACTGGTTCGTCCAGGGCACGCGCGGAACCATCATCGCCAACGGCAAGAAGCTCAAGGTCCTCAAGAACACCCCCAAGCGCCCCGATGACCCCACCAAGTTCCACACCATGGGCGCCAGCCAGACCGAGACGATAGAAGAAGAGGTCGCCGGCGCCATCTACGGCGACGAAAACGAAATCTACCGCGAAATCGCCGCCGCCGTCCGCGGCGACAAGCCCTTTGCCGTCAAGCCCGAAGACGCCCTCGAGCTCACCCGCGTCATGGACGCCATCCGCATCTCCAGCCAGGAAGACCGCGTCGTCAAACTCTGAGCGCCAAGCGCCCCCCGGCGCGAGAGCATCGAGACCATGAAGGCCATGAGGACGCCGGCGTCCTCATGGCCTTCATGCTTCATCCCGCCGCCGTCTTGCCGCGCGCGTCTCTTGCGTCCGCGTCAGGACCCCAACGCCTCCCTTGCTTCCCTCAATCGCGCCGGGATGTCAATCTTCTGCGGGCACTTCGGCAGGCACTGACCGCACTCCACGCACACCGGCGCCGGCGCGCCGGGCGTCTTGCCCGCGTTCAGCCGCGCGTACCTCGCCCGCGCCGCCTCCTTCAGGCCCCACACCTTGTCCATCGCCAGCGCGCTCAGCAGGTGGGGAATCGGCACGTCCTGCGGACAGGGCTGACAATAGCCGCACCCCGAGCAGTAGACCTGCGCCAGCCGCTGCTTCTCGCCAATCACCCCAAGGATGAGCTTGCGTTCGCCGGCCGTCAGCGCCTCCTTGCGTGACGCCACCGCGCAGTTCTCCTCGATCTCCGCCTCCGACCGCATCCCGCTGAACGCGCAGTCCACGTCCGGGTTGCTCAGCACGAATCGCAGCGCCAGCTCCGCGCTCGTGCGGCAGCCCCCGGTCCGCCCGGCCCACTCCGGCGGCGGCCCCGCCAGCCGTCCTCCGCCCACCGGCCCCATCACCATGGTCCCGATGCCCTTCGCCCTGGCGTGCGCCAGCGCCTTCTCGTTCCGCGTGTCGAGCATGTTGTACTGCAGCAGGATCGTCTCGAAGCACCCCGTGTCCAGAAGCGCGATTATGTTCTCCGGCGTGTCGTGCGCGCTCAGGCCTATGTGCCGGATCAGGCCCTGCTCTTTCGCCTTGCGCGCCATGTTCATCCACCCCTCGCCGTACTGCTTCCATTTCGTCATATCCAGCGAGTGCATCAGGTAGATATCCAGGTAATCCACGGACAGCCGGCGCAGCGTCTCTTCCAGCCGCGCTCGATGGTCCTCCCAGGGTCCGTACTTGGGCTGGTCGTAGTAAGCGGCCTTGGTCTGAATAATGACCTGGTCGCGCCTGCCGGCCACCGCCTTGCCCACCGCCGTCTCGCTCTGGTCCCCACAATAGTGGTACTGCGAATCCACGAAGTTCACCCCCAGGTCGAACGCGCGCCGCATCAGCCGCGTCGCCTGGTCAAAGTCCACGTTCTTCCCGTCCATCAGCAGACGCATGGCGCCAAAACCGAGACGCGAAACCGAGAGCCCTGTCTTGCCCAGGGGCGCGTATCGCATGATGTTCGATCTCCTTGCCGCCGCCTCGCCAGACCCGCGGCCAAGCGGCGCGCTCCCAATCTCCCTCAACACCCAATGTAGCCGAACCTCTGGGCAGCGGGCAACGACGCCTCCGCGCGCCGGGCGCCGCATCCCTCCCGGGAAGTGAGCGGAACAGCTTGACGCAGCGCGGGTTATGGGGTACAAAATAGACAGGGAGAGCGTCAGGCCGGGGACGGGCTGGTCGGAGGGGGGAGGGTGGCGCCATGACACCTCTGTGTTGGGTGGGGTTGGGAGTAGCGTTCATTGCGGGTTTGGCGGTAGCCACGTGCGTGCTGAGGGGCAGCCGCCGGGCCGCGCCGCTAAGGGCCATCATCACCCACAAGGCGGTCACCTTGACCGACACGGACCGCCACAATTGGCTTGTGCGTCTCGACACGCGGCTCGAAAACCAGAGTAAGGCCCCAGAGCGCATCGTCAAGGTCGCCTGCGAGGCCCGCGCCAAGGACGGTCGCACGCTCGGCCCCCAACGCATCTGTGGCGACTACCACCAGGCGGCCATCGTGCGTTCGCATCCCCCGGACCTGGCCATGCGCCTTCCCCTTGACGTCCGTCAGTCCGTGGACTTCACGTTCGAGATGCTCTTCGAACACAGACTCATCCAGTTGTGGCCCGAACTTGAGCTGCGCATGACCTTCACCATGGACGGCGGGCACGAGTCGCGCGTGGATATACCCCTGCCGCCGGCGGCGGGCGCCGGCTGACCCCCCGAGGCGCGGGGGCCGCGGCGATCGCGCGGGGCGCAAAGGGCTGGTATCATGGTTTTCCTTCGCGGCGTTGTCAGCGCGCCGCGCATTTCCCGTTTCAGGACGTGAAAAAGGAGAACCGCCCATGCCGGCCATGACGCCTCGGGAGAGGCTGCGCGCGGCCCTCAGCCACAAGGAACCCGACCGAGTCCCCTATGACCTCGCCTCCACGCAGGTGACCGGCATCAGCCGCGCCGCACACGACCGGCTGCGGAGTTTCCTGGGCCTGCCCCAGCGCGAAGCCCCGCTTTTGGACGTTATGCAGCAGGTCGTCATCCCCCAGGAAGACCTGCTCGGCCGCCTGGAAGTGGACACGCGCGGGGTCTACCCCCTCGTCAGCACGAACTGGAACGTCGTCCCGCGCGACGAAGGCGACGCCTGGATCATTGACGACGAGTGGGGGTGCCGCCACCGCAAACCCAAAGACGGCGGCCACTACTTCAGCCTTGTTCAGAGCCCCCTCGACGACGCCGTGCTGTCGGCGGACGCCGTGGCCGCGCACAAATGGCCCGACCCCGCCGACCCCCGCCGCTGGGCCGGCCTGCGCCAGCGCGCCCTCGAACTGCGCGCCGCCGGCTTCCCCGTGGTCATGAAAGGCTTCTGCGCCGGCATCCTCGAAATGGCCTGCCGCGTGCGGCCCATGGACAAGTTCATGATGGACCTGGCCCTCGACGAGACCGCCGCGGCCGCGCTGCTGAACAAGATCGCGGAACTCAAGACGCGCTTCTGGACGGCCGCGCTCGAGGAGATGGGCGATGTCGTGGACGTCGTGGCCGAGGCCGACGACTACGGCACGCAGGAATCCATGCTCGTCAGCCCCGGCATGTACCGCCGCCTGCTCAAGCCCCTCCAGGCGGCCATGTTCGCCCAAATCCGCAAGCGCCTCAAGAACGGCTTCATCTTCTTTCACTCCTGCGGCAATGTGCGCGGCCTCATCCCCGATTTCATCGAGATCGGCGTGGACATCCTCAACCCCGTCCACGTCACCGCCGCCGGCATGGAGCCCAGCGCCCTCAAGCGCGACTTCGGCCGCGACATTTGCTTCTGGGGCGGCGGCGTGGATACGCAGGGCGTTCTGCCGCGCGGCGCTCCCGCGCAGGTCAAGGAGGACGTCAAGCGCAACATCGCCGCCCTCGCCCCCGGCGGCGGATTCGTCTTCAACACCATCCACAACATCCAGGCCGACGTGCCCCCCCAGAACATCATGGCCATGTGGGAAGCCCTGCGCGAAGCCGGCGCCTATCGCTGAGAGCTGTTCCAGGCGCCCCATAGGACCCATCCGTCCCGCGCGGCCAGCCCTACTCCTCGATCCCCACCCGCGCCGCCACGCCCTGGCGGTAGTAGTGCTTCACCTCGCGCATCTCGGTCACCAGGTCCGCCCGGTCCACAAGCTCCTGCGGCGCGTCCCGCCCCGTAAAGACCAGCTCCACGGCCCGCGGCTTGGCATCCACCAGCGACAGCAGATCGCCCTTTGTCAGCAATCCCCAGCGCACGGTCGAGCACGTCTCGTCCAGGATCACCACGTCATGGCGCCCGGACGTCAGCGCCTCGCGCGCCGCCTCCAGCCCCTGCCGCGCCGCGTCCAGGTCCTCGGCGCTGGGTTGGCCGCGCACGAACCGGCACGCCCCGAACCGGCGCACGGTGACCAGGTCTTTGAACCGTTCCATCGCCGCGATCTCGCTCGTCGGCCGGCCCTTGAGGAACTGGCAGAAAAACACCCGCAGCCCCGCGCCCGCCGCGCGCAACGCCAGGCCCAGCGCCGCCGTGGTCTTGCCCTTGCCGCCGCCGGTGTACACCTGCACGCAGCCTCGTTCCCATCCGCGTCCCGTGCCCGTCATTGCAGGTTCACTCTGTCGCCCAGCAGTTCCACGTCAAAACTTAACCGCGACCGGTCCAGGTCCAGCTCGTTCGCGAAGCGGATCTTCGAGATGTCCCGCGGTGACGCCGGGTTCGCCGTCAACTCCGCCTCCACGAACGAGTAGAACGGTTCGCCGTGGTGGATGGTCCGCAGCGCCAGGCGGTGGCGTCCGGGCAGCAGAATGTCGTGCAGCGCGATCCAGGGCGTCGTCACGCCCGGCCAAATGTAATCCTTCTTCTCCGGCTTCGTCTTGCCGAAGCCCTGCGCGCTCACAAAACCCAGGACCTCCGGCTCCGCGCCCTTGCGCAGGAGCACCAAGTCGTTCCAGTTGTCGAACAGGTCCCACCAGATGGAGTCTTCATACGGCAGCGCCAGGTTGGGCACGGAGAAGCGGACGAACAGCCGCTCGCTCGGCTTGGGCTCGAAGCGCAGCCGCCGAAGCTTCTCGATCGACGCCGCATACGCCTTGTCCGCCGCGTCCGGCGCCGGATAGGGCTGGCGGAACACCTCGATCTTCCGCTCCCACGCCTCCATGTGGTCCGCCAGCAGCCACGCCGCCACACCATAGCCCGGCAGCGACGCCGAAAAGCCTCCCGCGGCAGGAACCGAAGATGCCCGCGGCGGGTCCGCGTTGGGATCGAGGAACACTGCCTTGGCGCCATGACGGCCCAGGCCGCTCTGCCCCCAAGCCACCCGCAACGACACGTTCCTCGCATGCGGCGAGAAGTTGGACGCCACCACCAGTTGCGCGCCCGACGCGGTCTGGAACACGCATGCGCCCGTGTCCGCGTCCTTGGCGAACAAGCTCTGCGTGTTCTGGTCCGTCCACACGGACAGCCCGTACTCGCCTTTCAGCAGCCCCCATATCCTCCACAGCGGCCGCGCGAACGTCGTCACGCCCGGCTCCTTGGGGTGGTCCAGCGACGACGACCGCACCTGGGTGCCCAGCGTCACGTGCGGCGCCTGGCCCACGGCCGCCAGGAACGGAACGCTCCGGGCCGTGCGGTAATCCGGAAACGCGGCCGTCCACAGCGTAGGCGGCGCCACCGACACGCCGCTGAAGTACGCGTGCGGCCTTCGGCCGCTCAGCAGCACCCCGCGCTCCCCCTCGCCCGCCACATATCCGTCCACGATGCCCGCCATGCCGCACGCCGTGAAGAACGGCCCCGCGTGCGCCAGGAACACCCCTTTATCGCCCACGCGTTTGCGCATGGCCCGCATCATCAGAAAGAACTCGCGGAACCCGATCCGGCCGCCGGGATACGTTTCTTCCAGCCCAGAAAAGAAACACACCGGCGTCCCGTAATCCATGTACAGCCCGTCGTGATCGCGCCGCAACAGGCTGTCGAACCAGTCGCAATGGTCCTCGCGGCACGAGATCTCGTTGCCGCGGATGTACACCGCCACTCTCATGCCGTGGCTGCGCGCGCGCGCCACCATGCG
>CAYYEE010000235.1:0-7119 GCA_964470775.1 uncultured Planctomycetota bacterium
CATGACCTACCAGGACACTTCCGGCGGCGGCGCCACGAGTTCTCTCAGCGTCACGGTCTATCGCGACAACCCGTGGTACAACTTCCAATACTACCCCCAGACCATCGCCGTGGGATCTGGCGCCACGAACCAGTCCGGCGACCTCAACCGGGCACCATACAACCTGGGCATTCTGACTCGGACGGGCTGCATTGACGACTTGCGGGTTCTCTACTGCCCCACGGGCTCCAAGTACGACCGGAGCCTTGCCGCCGTCGGGTCGGCCAAGGTGCGTCCGTCCGTGTTCATCGCGACCAACAGCTACGGCAAATGCCTGACCGACCTGGATGAGATGAAAAAGCTGGGAGGGTGGAGCGGCCGTTCGCTGACGCACGGCGATTACCAGAAGGTCGCATCGAGCGACGTCGGGGCCATCGGGTGCTCATATGCCTACCGCAACGCGGCGTTCAATTTCTCGCGGCTCTGGGACGGCATGGGCTACGCGAGTCTTCCGGCTTACATCAACGGCTACGCAGGCTCCGCGGTTCAGCCCGTGTGGAACACGCGGCTCAGCCACATTGCGCCGCCTTTCAAGACCCAGCGAATTCTGGGCGTCATGGCTGTGGTTTCGGACCGTTCGGAGAAGGCATGCAGGCTTGACGCCAGCTCGCCCGGCTATGGCGGCGAGTCGTATCCCGGCGACGGTCTGTATGGCCACCGCGACGGGTACAACGTCCTGTACGGCGACGCGCACGTAGCGTGGTTTGGCGACCCGCAGCAGAGGATGATCTGGTTCAAGGATACGGTGCAATACGCCGGGGTGGTTTGGTTCGCGACGTATTACGTGGGCAAAGGCCCCACGTGGTTCAACGCCTACGACGTGGCGGTCGGCGCGGCGCCGTATATCAAGATGACTTACGAGACCAACTGACGCGGTGGCTGGGCGGGGCGCGGACTGGGCCTTGCCGTGGAGGAGAGAGATTATGGACTGGCGCCGCTTTGCCTGCGCGTCGTGCGTGGGGCTTCTGCTGGCGACTCTTTCTGGTTTGGGGATCAGGAACCGGGCGCTTGCGGCTGACGGCGCAAGCGCCGACAAGAACGCGGGGGCGCCGCTGCTGGAGAACGGCGATTTCGAGACCGGTCCGTCCGGGGAGGCGTCGAGGGGGAAGCTGCCGATCGGCTGGGAGAGACCCTTTGCGACAGCGGAGACTCTCGAGATCGTCCCTGAGACGCGGCCGGGCTCCACGGGCAGGCAGTGCCTAAAGATCGCCGGCGATGAGAAGCGCCCCATGGGCGGCGCCTACAGCAGGCTGGCCGCGCTTGACCCAAAGGCGGGGCTGTACGTGGAGGGATGGGTGAAGCCGGGCCGGCCCGAGCAGGGGCTGCGTGGCCTCTACTTCGGGGTGGGGTGGTATGACAAGGACCGCAAGCCGGTCATCCTGCGGCCCAACACGAGCGTCAACTACGTCTATCTGAACAAGAACGAGAAGCAGGGCGACTGGTACCGGCTTCACATCGCCTTCGCGCCGGCGTCGGACCAGGGCAGCGGGTACGCCATTCCTCCCGCGGCGGCGTTCTTTGACGTGCGGGTCTTCACGCTCAACTACCCCGCGTCCGTATGGTTCGACGACATCGTCGCGCGGTCTGTGGACGGCAAGGAGATCGTCAGAATGAACGCGCTCGCTCCTGCGCCGGCCGCGTCGGTGCCTGTTACTGGGCCGGCGCGTTCGGATGACGTGGAGGTGAAGAGCGACTGGTTTGTGGGCTGGCTGGGCGCCAAGGCCGCGGGCGAAGCGGCCATTGAGATGGGAGGCTATCTGGAGAAGGTGTTAGGCGCGCCGGTCGCCGTGGGGGAGTGGCGGCCGAACAAGGCGAAACACGCCTTTCTCATCACGGACGTTGCCCACGCGCCGGCCGACATCCGCCAGGCGCTCGACGGCAAGCGCCGCGACGCCTTCGCCATCCGCTATCCTGTCAAGGTGGACGGCCAGGATGTATGCGTGTTGGTGAGCCAGGACGAACAGGCCCACGACTACCCGGCCGTGTGCTTCCTCACCAGGTTTATGGACGTCCATTGGGTTGGGCCGGGGGAAATCGGCGAGGTGTGGGAAAAGCGGCCTGATTGGGCCATGCCGGAGAAGATCAGCGTTCTCGAGAACCCGGCTTTTGAGATGCGGCTGTGGAACAGCCAGAGCTGGAAGAGCCGCAAATGGCTGGCCGGGAGCGGGCGCATGGGTTTCCACCATGCGCTGGGCCACGTGTTCCATCCGGCCAAGTGGGCCGAGAAGTTCCCTGAGGTCTATCCGCTTGTGGGCGGCAATCGGTATATCCCCAATCTGAAGGCGGATGGGCCCAAAGCGCTGAGCGGGTGGCAACCGTGCACGTCGAACCCCAAGTCCATTGAGATCGCCACCGACTATGTAGTTGAGGCGTACACGAAGAACCCGCGGACTGCGTCCGTGAGTCTGTCCGTGAATGACGGCGCGGGGAACGTGTGCGAGTGCGCGTCGTGCCGTGCCCTGGACCCGCCAGGAGCCATGCAGGACGGCCGGCGCGAGGCGCTGTCCGACCGGTTCTTCGCGTTCTACAATGAGGTGGCGCGGCGGGCCTCGGCCAAGGTTCCGCAGGCGCGGATCGCGGTGCTGGCCTATGGCGCGGTGCGCACGCCGCCGGTCCAGGTGAAGGTGGACCCGCGCATCTACGTCTTCTACGTGCAGCCGTCCCTTGCCGACCTCAAGGCGTGGAAGGACGCGGGAGCGAACCCGAACCTCTATATGTGGCTCTGGGACAGCGGATATTTGACGATTCGGCCGGACCTCAAGACAGTCTCCAGCCTGATCCGGGACGCGCATCAGAAGGGCGGGATTGGCTTCTACTCCGAATGCCTGCCGCACTGGGTCATCAGCGCGCCGCGCTTCTACTCCATCGCGCAGGTCCTCTGGGACCCCTCGCGCGACATCTACGCGGCGCTCGATGAGTATCTTCGCCTGGCCTATGGGCCGGACGCGGCGCCGCATGTGAGGGCGTTCTTCGACCAGTGGGAAGCGGTCTGGCGCCGGCGCCCCGAGAACCAGCGCCACGAGACAGCCTGGGGCTGGCGCGGGCCGGAGCAGTTCTCGGACCTGCGGCGCGATGATTTCTTGGTCATGGACCGAGCCCTGGCCAGCGCTCGCGCGGCCAGCATGACCGAGAAGCAGCGGCGGCGGCTGGACTATCTGAACACCTACTACGACCTTATGCGCATCAATGGCGACGAGGTCCTGTCTGGCAAGGAACTGGCCGACCAGAAGTGGCTGGAGTCGCAGCCACCCGACAGCGTCCTGGCCGTTGCCGAGCGGGGCGTGGGGCTGTCTGAACAGTTCAACAGGATTTGGAGTGAGCGCGTTGTGACGGACCGCACGGGCTGGCTTCTTGACGCCCGATTCCACAAGGACCCGCGAAGTCTGTGGGACGGCTTTGTCTGCCAGATGCGGGCCATGGTTTCGAGCGCGATGGAAACCGCCACGGATGACGCTCTGGCGTTCATGACCGAGCGGATGCTGAAGAAGCAGTCGAAGGGCGATGTAGTGGCGTATTGGGAAGGTCAGATGAAGAAGCGGCCTGGGCTTGAGGCGTACATCGGGCCGAGGATCAACGCTCTCAAGGGCGTTGTGCACCCGAACATCGTCGTCAACGGTGGATTCGAGGAGGGCGCGCCTGGTCCGACGCCGGAACTGCCGGGTTGGGACTTCTACGAGTTCTACGGCATGGTGAAGGGCGTCACCGTGGCGCACCAGTGGGGGCCGGGCACGGGTCGAGACGGCGGCAAGGCCATCGCGCTTGGCGAGGGGCGCTATCCTGAGATGAAGGCGATCGTGAGGATGGAGAAGGGCCGACGGTACGCGGTGTCATTCTGGTACAAAACCGAAAACCGCGAGCGGAAGCCGTCTTTCTCTCTCTACTATCACGACGGACCGCTGACGAGCATTCGCGGGATGGACAACCACAAGGTCTCGCGCTTTGTGGAGATTCCTCTCGACCCGACGGGCGGGCAGTGGCGGCAGGTGACGCGCGCGGTTCGCGCCCCCTATGACGGCGACTACGTGGTGCAACTCGCCTCTTACTATCACAAGAAGGGCGAGTGGACCTGGTTTGACGACATCGAGATTCGGAAGATGTGGTGAGCGATGAGAAGTCTGTTCACCGCGTGGGCTGCCCTTGCCTCGCTGTGTTTGCCTGTCTTGGCTCAGGACGCGGTTGTCGTGCGCCAGGACTCCGACATCCGCATTGTCGAGATGGGCGATTTCGGAAACGCGAGCGGCTGGCTCAGCGAGATGCTGGAGCGCTACCTATTGACGGCGCTTCAGCGTAAGAGCCTGGCAGGCGCCGGGCCGCGGGTGACCTTCATCCTGGAGGCGCGCGCGGCGGAGTGGTCCCAGCTTCCGCGCGAGGCGGTTCGCGATATCGCGGACCTGGACGCCTTTGAGGTTGAGATCACTCCCGACCCCAGACCGCTGGCGCGCGTCACCGGCGCCACGGCGCTATCCGCGGGGTTCGGCGTTGCCTGGTTTCTTGAGAACTGTCTTGGCGTGACGTGGCTCTTTCCCGGCGACCTCGGTACGTGCGTCCCGCGGAAGGCGGAGTTCGCGCTGCCGGCGATGAACAAGCGCGTGGCGCCGTTCATGGCCAGCCGCCTGTGCACGGGCTTCGCCTATCGCGACCCGGCGATCCCGGCGAAACGGTTTGTCTACGAAGGGCTTCTGCATCGCCACAGCCTGTTCTTCTACTCTTATGATTACTTCAAGTCCGCGAGGCTGCACGGGCTGGCCAGTCCGTCGCACAACATGATCAACATCATTACACCCGCGATGAAGGATACGGAGCCGGACGTTTTCCCCATGCGCGACGGCAAGCGCTGGTTCCCTCCGCCCCAGGGCGACGAAGTGGGGCGGTGGCAGGCGTGGCACCCTTGCTACACGAACCCGAGGACCGTGGAGATCGCCGTGGAGAAGGCGCGGGAGGCGCTGGGCGGCCAGACCTTCTGCTTCTCGCTTGGCATTAACGACGGGCGCCGCTATCAGTGCGAGTGTCCGGAGTGCAAGCGGGTGGGCTTTCCGCGCAGCTACTACAACTTCGTTACGCAGGTGGCGCAGCAGGTGAAGGAGTTCTACCCGCCGCGCGTCGTGGGGCTCATCGCTTACGGTGACGTGGCCATTCCGCCGGAGGACCTGCGTCTGCCGGAGAACGTGCTGGTGATGGTGGCCGGCGGAGGTGAGCGCCTGCGTCTCTGGCGGACGCGCGCCCACCTGCTGGGCGCCTACGAGTACGCCCACGGCGCCGGGTATTGGGTTCCCAACATGCCTCTGAAGGCGCTGGAGAGCAACGCGCGGTTCTATCGCGACGCGGGCATTCGCTTCTTCCGCGCGGAGATGCATCCGCTGTGGGCGTTTGACGCGCCCCGGCATTTCATCCACCTGCGTCTGCTTTGGGATCCTGGTCTGGACGCGGACGCGCTGCTCCGGCGCTTCTGCGAGGCGGGCTACGGCAAAGGCGCGGCGGCGATGCTGCGGATGTACAGGCGCTGGGGCGAGCTATGGGGGGGAAGGGTCGTTGAGGGGGGCGTGTCGGCGCTTGATCCGGGGGAATGGCCCTTCAATCACTGGCGCAACGTGCTCATGCAGCTTCACGGGCGCTCAACCGAGGACTTTGCGTTCTCGCTGGCTTGTCTTGACGAGGCGGCCAAGGCCGCGCCGGAAGGCCTGGAGGCGGGGCGGATCGAGATGGTCAGGACCTTCATGGATGACAGCTACACGCTCTATCAGATGAGCCACCTGGCCGACCGCATGACGGACGCGGGCGTTGACGCCAGGGACCTGCTGCCCGAGGCGCGGCGGTTGCTGGCGAGCCGCCAGGCTGGGCTGGAGAAGATGAGAGCGCACCCGGAGTGGTTCGCGGGCACGTCGGAGAAGATCGGCGATGACCTGCGGCCTTCGTGGGAGGGGCGCGAGCTGATGATCGTGCCGCGCGCGCTTTCGAACGCGATTCAGGCGCATACTGCGGGCGTGACGCAAGGCGCGACGATGAAGGTCCACGCGTATAAGGAGCACGCCTGGTACCCGGATTGGGGCTACCTGCCGTTGGAGACGTCGCAGGAGGGCGCGGCCCTCCGCTTCAAGACACCGGCGAGGACAGACCAGCTCATCACCGAACACGAATCCCTGGCTGGCCGACGCAAGCCTCTGTGGCTCTCCGCCTTCGTGACCAAGGCGGCCGTGGCCGACGGCGCCGCGTACGCCGTGGACATTGAGTGCGAAGGGCGGCGGGGCTTCCTCTACGGCAGCATCGACTTTGGCGCGAACAACACCAGTCGCTCTGAGGGGTTTGTCCTGCGTGACTTCGGGGACGACCCGCAGCCCCTGCGCAAGAGGCTGCTGATTCCGGCTAGCTTCGTGGACCGCGCCACGCTCGATCCTGTGCCCGCGCCTGCTGGCGCCGAGGGGATCGTGTTCATCAATCTGCGATGGCTGCCGCGAGACGACGAGTCCACGCTTGACGGCCTCTGTCGTGCAGTTCGGCTGGCGGCGCGCCGTGACAGCGCAACGGGAACCGCTGGGGGCGGAGGGCGATGAGCCGGAAGGGCGGAGAACGCCTGCGCGCGGCCGGTTCGACGCGGGCCTCGAAGGCCATGATCTCGCTGGGCATCAGCGCGCAAGGCGCCGCGGCGCCGGCTTTTTCGCAAGCCGTTGCGGACTGGCCGGCGCCGCTGAGGACGGGCTTGAGGAAGGGCATGACAGGCGCCGTCTAGGACCAGGGCCACATGAGGTGGCGGTATTTCATGTTGAAGCAGACCCCGGCGCGGGATTGGCCGGCCAGGGCGAGCCAGCCGCGCGCGGGGTGGGGGCCTTCACAACGTTGGGCGCGGTGGCTGGGGGGGCGCGGTGGTTTCGCCTTGGCGCAGCTCGGAACGGTACATGGCTTGAACCGCGGGCTGGGCGGCGTCATCGGCGAGGAGCAGCGCCATGGCCTGGCGGACCATTTCGGTCATGGGCATAGCAAAGCTGGTGAACTCGACGGGGCAGTGTTCGGGCGAGCCGCCGAGGTTGAGGAGCGATACGTCTTCCGGGACGCGCGCGCCGAGCTTGCGGAGTTGGTCGTGAAGGA
>CAYYEE010000236.1:0-7112 GCA_964470775.1 uncultured Planctomycetota bacterium
CGTCACCGGCGTGCAGAAGCTCCAGCTCCGCGTCACGCCGGACGGCTGGGGCGGGAACGGGCAGCCGGAGTGGGGCGCGCTGGACGCCAAGGAGCCGGTGGTGGCGCTGGCGCGGGTGATGGCGTTGTCGGGCGCTCAGGCGTCGGGCAAGGCGTACTCGCTGCGGGCGCGGGCGGCGCTTGCGGCGGACGCGGGCGAGTCGGGCCGCGTATTCGGGGCGGCGGCCATGAGTCTGGGCGCGAACAAGGAAGCCGCCGCTCCGCTGGCCAGGTCGGCGGGCCAGGACGAGGTTTGGCGCCTGCTGAAGACGCCGGCGGGGGGCGAGATGAACGTGTCGCTGGACGCGGTTCCTGATGAGCTGGAGACGCAGGTGGAGGTCTTCGAGGTCTTGTCGCCGGTCAACCGGCCTCACAAGCGCGTGCTCTATCTGCGCGGCGAGCGCTGGGACTTCAACCTGGACCGCAAGATGCTGGACGTGGAGTTCGAGACCGTGGGGTGGAATGACGAGCGCGCGCGGGGCATTCTGCTGAAGGCCGGGAACCTGGACGGCTTCGACGCGGTGATTTTTGACGCCATCACGCGGGCGGACGAGTTCGGACTGGGGCGGGAGACGGTGATGAAGAACCTGGCCGCGTTCGCCGAGAGGGGCGGCCGCGTGATCGTGCTGGCGCCGCTGTGCCCGGTGGAGCTGTTCGGCGTCAAGAACGAGGGCGTCAACGAGTGGCGCGACAACTGCGTGGTGGACCTGTTCACGCCGCATCCGCTGACGGCCGGCCGCGGCCCGGGCGACGCGGTGAACGGGTGGCCGGGGGCCGAGTACGCGGGGTGGTGGCGGTGGACGCCGGGGTGCGGGTTCACGGCGCTGTTCTGCGACTGGCAGAATCCGCGCGTGCAAGTGGTGACCATGGCCAAGCCGGCGGGCAAGGGGTGGATTGTGCTGGACAGCCAGATCGTGGGCCACGATGGATGCGGCGACGCGGGGCTTTGGAAAATCTATGGCTATCTGGGCGAGCGGCCGCGGTTGCGGCGCCTGGCCACGATGAGCGGCACGCGGCAGAAGAGCATGGGCGCGGGCGAGGAATGGCTGGAGCCCACGGCGGACCGGACGCTGGCCTTCCGCGTCGTGGACCGGCAGGGGTGGTCCACGGGGGGGATGGGCGTGTTGACGGCGCGCATCAAGACGCCGGAGCGGCCGTCGGAGCCCGACGACACGCCGGCCCAGGCCGCGCGCGTGAGCCCTGGCCAGACCGCGCCGGCGAACATCTTTCCCAACGGCGACCAGGACTGGCGCGAGCTAACCGCGACAGGCCGCGGCGCGTTGAGTCTGCGCCTGCTCAACGCGCCGGACAACATTGACGCCGTGCTCACGATTCGCCCCAAGCCGCAAGGCAAACCCGTGAAGGTCCTGCATCTGGAGGCCTCGCCCGAGTGCGTCATTGACCCGGACCGGTTCGCCGGCGTGGAGGTGGACCGGGTGGAGCCTTCCGAGGGGCGCGCGGCAACGGCGCTGGACGCGCTGCCGGGCTACGACGTGGTGTTTATCGGGTCGCTGTCGAGTTCGCGCCAGTTCGGGCTGAACCGCAAGGAGAGCCACGAGAAGCTGAGGAAGTACGTGGAGGGCGGCGGGCGGCTGGTCATCTCGTGTCCGCTGGGCGTCAGCTTCGCGGAGAACAACCCGCAGATGGGCGGCGAGTTGGTGTCGTTCAGCAGCCAGTGGGACGGCGGCGGGTGGAACGCGATTCACGCTACGGACGGGTATAAGATTCCCGGGAACTACGGGCACGGCTGGTGCTGCGGCAACGGCGCCAAGTTCCCGCACACGCTGACGTGGGCGTTTGGCGGCGAAGCCAGGAAGCTGGACCGGATGGTCCTTTTCAGCTGCACGAGCACGGATAACGCGCAGCCGAAGGATATCGAGGTCAGCGTAAGCGACGACGGCAAGGACTTCCGGACCGTGGGCAAGTTCTCGGCGGCCAAGACGGACCAGGCGCAGACGTTCGCGTTTCCCGTCACCGAGTGCAAACAGGTCCGGCTGACCATTCTGTCCAACCATGGCCACGGCAACGAGACGCAGCTGGGCGAGGTGGAGTTCTTCGGGCCGGACTCGATCGGCGGCTTTTTCGGCGCCAACACGGCCGGGCCGGGCTATTCGGGCAGCGTGCTGGTGGCGGACGGCGAGAGCTGGGTGTTGAACCGCGTGGAGACGGGGCCGGTGGAAGGCTGGCCGCGTCAGGACAACGCGGGGTGGTGGCTGGGGTGGGAATCGGGCGGGTGGAACGTGGTGTTGCGGCAGCGCGACGACCCTGCGACGCGGGCGCTGACGCTGGAGAAGACGCTGGGCAAGGGGTGGGTGGTTCTGGACGCGCAAAGGCCGGCGGACCGCGGCAGCGTGGACAAGGCGGAGTGGAAGCTGGCGAACTACTTGGGCGCGCCGCGCGCGGCAAGCGGCATGTACAACGGGACCCAGGGGGTCGGGTCGGGCGGCGAGGAGACGGTGGACCTGTTGCTGCGCGAGCCGGGCGTCTTGCAGGCGCGCATTGCCGACAATGCGGAAAACAGCAACTACAAGCACCGCTCGGCGCGGTTCTATGACTTCGCCGTGGGGTTCAAGGCCGAGGGCAGCGAGTTCGAGCCCAATGACACCCCGGAGCAGGCGAAGCGGCTGAGCCTGGGCGCGCCGGTGACGGAGAACCTGTTCCCGGCGGGCGACGAGGACTGGTTCAAACTGGCGGTGGAGCACGAGGGCGCCCTGGACGTGGTGGCGGATCAGGTTCCGTCCAACATCGCGCCGATGATCGAGGTGTACCGGCTGGCCGAAGGCGGCAAGGTCACGCGCGCGTTGCGGCTGGCTTGTCGCAAGACGGCGCCGGACCTTGCGCCGCGCCTGTGGGGTTGCGCGGTGGATTGGACGCGCGTGAACGCGACCGACGCGGCCGCGGCGGGGATCATGGACAAGCTGGCGGAGTTCGACGTTGTGTTGCTGGACGGGCTCTTTGACGCGCGGCTGTTCGGCATGGATCAGCCGGCCACGTGGAAGAAGATCGAGAAGTTCGCGGAGGGCGGGGGGCGGTTCATTCTGGCCGGGCCGTTCGGCTACTCGTTCAGCCTGGTCAACGCCCAGCGGGGCGGCCGGCTGAGGGAGTTCTCGAGCCAGTGGGATGGCGGCCATTGGAACGCGCGGCACGTGTGCGACGGCATGTGGGGGGCGCGCAACCCGGGCACGGGGTGGTGCGCGGGCAGCCAGGTCAAGCCGCCGCACTGGTTTGTGTTCGACTTCGGCGGGCAGACGCGCAAGCTGGACCGGGTGGTGGTCTACAACACGTCGCAGAGCAACGAGGCGAGGAGCAAGGAGATCGAGATCCTGACCAGCGGCGCGGACGGCGAGTTCAAGTCCGCCGGCAAGTTCACGCTGGCGCAGAACGACGAGCGGCAGGAGTTCAAGTTCGGCCCGGTGGAGGCGCGGCGGGTCAAGTTCGTCATCCTGTCCAACTACGGCCACGGCAGCGAGACGCAGCTTGGCGAGATTGAGTTCTACGGCCCCGGCGACGTGGAGGGCCTGTTCGGTTTGCGGCATTGGATGCAGGGGCTCGACGGCCCGCGCGTGGAGGCCTTGGCGCCAAAGCACTGGATCGTGTCGGGCCAGAGCACGGGGCGCGCGGACAGCTGGCCGGGGTGGGAGAGCGGCGGGTGGTTCATGAACGCCAAGGAGGCGGGGTTCGAGGTGGTGTACGCGCTGGCCGGCAAGCCCGAAGGCCGCGCCGTGACGCTGTGCAAGGCCATCGGCAAGGGGTTCCTGGTGGTGGACGCTCAGGACGTGGCGCAGCCGGGCCGCGACGATCAGACCAACTGGAAGCTGGGCAACCTGCTGGGCGTGAAACCCGCGCTGCTGGGCCGCTTCGCCGATATGCAGCGCCAGGGCCGCGGCGGCGAGAGCCGCTTCCGCCTCTCCGTGGCGCCGGGCGTGTACTTGCTCAGGATGCTGGACACGGAGCCTTGGCGCTGGGCCATGGCGAAGCTGAGGCTGGCCGCCACCTTGACCCCCGCGGACCGGCCCTTCGAGCCGAACGACACGCCCGAGTGCGCGGGGCTGCTGCCCGCGGGCGTGACGCTGGCCAGCCAGCTTTTCCCGGCGGACGACGTGGACTGGTTCCGCCTTTTTGCGGTGGACAAGACGACGCTGAAGTTCGAGATGACGGACGTGCCGGACGGCATCGAGCCGGTGATCGAGGTGTTTGCCGCGGGCAGTCTGGAAAAGCCTTTGGGCCGTTTCACGCGCACGACCGGCGGGGGGCCGGGCTGGCCGCAGGCGTTCTCGATTGCCTTGCCGGCCAAGGGCGAGTATCTGGCGAAGGTGACGTCGCCGGGCTGGGCCAGCTTGAAGCGGTTCCACGTGCGCGCGACGTATGACGCGGCGCCGGTGGAGACCGGGCCGAGGGTGATGTCGGTTTCGCCGCCGGATGGGTTCTCCGACGCGAGCGCGCGGCCGCGCCTGGTGGTGAACTTCGACCGGCCGATGAACGCGGCCACGGTGAACGAGAAGACCTTGTCGCTCTCGGGCGCGATGAGCGGCGCGATTCCGGTGAAGGTGGCGTATGACGCGGAGGCGTGCCAGGCGGTGGTGGAGCCATTGCGCGACCTGGCGCCGGGCGAGAGCGCGACGCTGGTTTTGGGCGGAGGAATCGCGGACGCGCAGGGGAAGAAGCTGGGAACGGACGCGAAGTCCCTGTTCGCGGTGGCCGCGCCCGAGGGCCGGGCGGCGTTTGTGCGGGTGGCGATGGACCCGCCGCCGCCGTTGCGCGCGGGGACGGTGAAGGTGTCTCTGCTGAGCACGACGGCGCTGCGGGACGTGAAGCTGGCGTGGCGCGCGGGCGGCGGCGCGGCGCGGCCGGTGGAAGACCTGCGCCAGGAAGCGCCGGGCCGGTGGAGCGGCGTCATGCGCGTGGCCGCGGACACGCCCAACGGCGCGGCGGCGTTCGAGTTTTCGGCCAGGGACGCCAAAGGCGGCGAGGCGCCGGACATCTCCGAGGGCAAGACGTTCGAGATCGACACGGCGCCTCCGCCGGCGCTGGCCGCGCTTTCGGCGGCCGCGGCGCCCGCGGGCAAGGCGCGCGTGTCGTGGAGCCGGCCCGAGGGCGTGGCGGACGTGGCGGGGTACCGGCTCTATCGCGCCGAGCGCGAGACGCCGCGGCGCGAGGACATGACGCTGGTGAAGGAGCTGGCGGGCGCGGAAGCGGTGACGTGGGAGGACGCCACGCCCAAGGACGGGGGCTACTGCTATTACGTGGCCGCGGTGGACCGCGCGGGCAACGAGGGGCCGCTGTCTCCGGCGGCCAGGGTGGAGACGGACCGCGTGGCGCCTGTGACGCCGGTGACGGGCGCGGAGGCGGTCGTGACGGAGAAGCCGCGCATTGACCTGAAGTGGCGGCCGGTGCAGGAGCCGGGCGTGGCGGGTTACGCCGTGTTCCGCTTCAAGAAGGGCGAGGCCATTCCGCTGCTGGACAGCGTCAAACCGCTGACCGAGACGAACCTGGAGCGCGTGTCCATTCAGGACTTTCCGGGCCACGGCGAGTATGTCTACGCCGTGGCGGCGCGCGACAAGGCGGGCAACTACGGGCCGCCGGCCACCGCATCGGTCGTGCTGGACCTGCATCCGCCCGAGGCGCGCATCACGCTGTCGGCCAAGCCGCCGTTCACGCCCGGCGATTACACGGCCACGGTGAAGCTCAACGAGCCGCTCAAGGAGCCGCTGCGCATGAGCGCCAGGCTTGCGGACGGGACGGCGCGGCCGCTTGAGGTGGCGGCCAAGGACGAGACGACGTATGAGGCGAAGATGACCTTTGGGCCCAAGGACCCCGAGGGGCAGGTGACGCTGCTGCCCGACGGCGAGGACCGGTATGGCAACAAGGGCATCCGCGTGGTGGATGGGGGCGCGTTCCATCTGGACACGGAGCCGCCCAAGGCGTGGGTGTACACGCAGCCCGAGGGACGGCTGAAGGCGGGCAAGGTGGGTGTGATCGTGGACGTCAACGAGGACCTGAAGGACGCGCCCAAGCTGATCTGGACCGTGGGCGGCAAGAGGTCGGAGCTGACGCTGAAGAAGGAGCACAACCGCAGGTTCCGGGGCGAGTTCGAAATCACCGCGGACACGCCGAACGGGCCGGGCCAGTTTGACGTGGAGGCCACGGACCTGTACGCGCACACGGGCGGCGCCGTGGTGAGGGGCAAGGACTTTGTGGTGGACACCCAGGCGCCGGAGCCGCCGCCGGCGGTGACCGTGAAGCCGGGACCGGAGAAGAAGCTGTGGGCGCAATGGATGGCGCCGGTCAAGGAGCCGGTGGCGTTCTACCGCGTCTATGGCGCGCCGACGCCGGACGTGAAGCCGTCCAAGGAGACGCTGCTGGCGGACAACGTGCGCGAGCTGCGCGCGCTGCACACGCCCAAGGCGGAACAGCCGATGTGGCTGGCGGTGACGGCCGTGGATTACGCGGGCAACGAAAGCGAGCCCTCACGGCCGGTGAAGGCGGAGCCGGATATGACGCCGCCGCCCGCGCCGGAGAAGGTGGAGACGATGCTGCTGGCGGACGGCCGGGTGAAGGTCTCGTGGCCCGCTTCGAAGACGGACGAGAACGTGCGCTACCGGCTCTTCCGCTCTACGGCGGAGGTGAAGGACGCGGCCGGCCTGAAGCCGCTGGCCGAGACGGCGGAGACATTCGCGGTGGACGCGCCGAAGGACGCGGCCGTGTATCACTATGCCGTGGCGGCGGTGGACGAGGCGGGCAATGTGTCGCCGCTGGCCGCGGCCAAGCCGCTGGATTACGACACCGGGCCGCCGACGGCGCGGGTGGACGTGTCGCCCACGGACGGGCAGAAGGACTACAGCGACCGGCCGTATGAGTGGCGGAAGATCGGCGTGCTGTCCGCGGGCGAGAAGACCGTGACGCTGACGCCGAGCGAGAAGCTGGGCCGGCCGCCGCGGTTGCGCTACCGGACGCGCAGCATGGATACGCCGCGCGAGATTGCGCTGACCGAGGACAAAGGCGCGTGGAAGGGGCGGTTGACGATTCCGGAGAAGACGGACGACGGACTGCTGACGTTTTCCTTTGAAGGCGAAG
>CAYYEE010000237.1:0-7077 GCA_964470775.1 uncultured Planctomycetota bacterium
CCATCGGTCCCGGACCCGTGCCGGAGAAGCTGGTGATCTGGGCATGGCCCAAGACAATTGTGTTCTGGCCAACCTGCTTGTGCGCCATCGTCTTCGGTTTCATTTCCATGAGCTACCGGGCGGAGCAGCGGTTCCAGGCCGTAGAACAGGCGGTCGCTGCTGTGAGCAAGGGCGGGGCGCCTTCGGAGGACACCGCCGCGTTGCGGGCCGCTTTGGAAACCATACGCGACAACGTGAGCGCGCTCAGCCCGCATCACCCGCGTCTCAAGCTGCTGGGCATCATTTTTCTCTGCGTGTTCGCCTTTAACCTGTTCGCTTTCTCGTTCGACATCGAGGTCCGAGGCCTGGCCATTGCTGTGCTGGCGATCTTCGTGATTGTGCTCGGCGCGTTTCTCCTGGCCGACCACATTGACGTCTTGGGCTTTTTGAAGCGTTTTTACGCGCGCGTCAACCCCATCGCCACCAGTTCGTTCTATTTCATCATCGGAACTCTCACCCTGGTCATCCTGCTTGTGGCCATGGTGTCGACCTACCTGCACCGCGTGGAAGTGAGCCACAACGAGGTCCGCATTCGCTCCGGCCTGATGGAGGCGGTGCGCAGTCTCAGCACGCAGCGCCTCACGTTCACTAAGGACGTGAGCGACCTTATGGAGCACTGGTTTCTGTTTTTTGGCATGTTCAGCAAGCGGATGGGCTGCGGCCGTCTGGTCTTCAACCACCCGCAACTCGACGCGCCGGTCGTTCTGGACAACGTGATCGGCGTAGAGGCCAAGGCTGAAATCCTCGGGCGGATTCTGGGCGTCATGGCCGTGAAGGATGGGGACTGATCGGAGGGGTGAACGCGCGCGACTGCGGGGGCGCCCCGCCGGGCGCCCCTATTTCAGTTCGCGCTTGATGACCTTGCCGCTGGGGTTGCGGGGCAGGCTGTCGCGAAACTCGATGATGCGCGGCTGGCAGTAGGTGGGCAGCTTGGCCGCGCAGTGGCGCTTGATCTCCTGTTCCGTCAGCGTCGCGCCTGGCCGCGGCACGATCACTGCCTTGACGAGCTCGCCCAGGTAAGCCAGCATGCCCGTAGCCTCCACGCCCACGACCGCGGACTCCAGCACCTTCTCGTGCGTGGCCAGGCACATCTCCACCTCGTTGGCGTACACGTTCTCGCCGCCCACGATGATCATGTCCTTTTTGCGGCCCTTCAGATATAGATAGCCCTGCCCGTCCACCAGGGCAAGGTCACCTGTGTGGAACCAGTCGCCGGTGATGGCCTGTTCCAGCAGGCCGGGACGCTTCCAGTAGCCCTGGACCACGTTCGTCTTGTGGAAGCAGAGCTCGCCGATCTCGCCCGGCGGCAGTTCGCCGCCCGATTCATCCAGGATTCGCATGCCTACGTCGGGCAAGGCTGGGCCCACCGAGTCCGGCCGGACGCCGGCGTCCACGTTGGACAACACGTTGGTGATGGAGATTGTCTCCGTGAGTCCGAAAAAGTTGTGGAGCCACACGCTGGGGAATCGCTCGCGCAGGGCGCGGATGGTGGCCGCGGGCATGGGCGAGCCGCTGTAGGCGATGAGCCGCAGGCTGGACAGATCGTGCTGGTCCAGCGTCTTCATGCTCACCAGGAAGTAGTGGAGCGTGGGTACGCCGATGAAGGTCGTGGCTTTGTGCCTGGCCATCATGGGGACCAGCTCGGACACGTCGGGCCGGGGCGCGATGACCACCGTGGCGCCCGTGTAGGCGGAACTGGTGATGATGCTGTTCAGGCCCGTGCAGTGGAAGAGAGGCACCACTAGAATGTGCACATCCTCGTGGCGGAAGGAATGGCTGTAGATGGTGTTGCGGATGTTGTAGATGAGGTTGTCGTGCGTCAGCATGGGTCCCTTCGGGTCGCCCGTCGTGCCCGATGTGTAGACGATGACGGCCAGGTCGTCGGGCTGAATGGCGGCGGCCGGGGCTTCCTGGCCGTTGACCACCAGACTCGCGAAGGGCAGGCAGCCCTCGGCCTCGAAGCCGCAGCCCACGACCGCGGCAATGGACGAAACGCCTTGCCGGGCACGGTTCAGCAGCGTCCACGCGTCCTTGTGGACAAAGAGCGCCTTCGCCTCTGTCTCGTTCAGGATGAAATTGACCCCGCGATCGGTCATGCGGAAGTTGATCGGAACCACGATCGCGCCAAGGCGTATCGTGGCCCAGTACGTGATGAGGAACTCGATGCAGTTCGGCATCGCAATGGCGACACGGTCGCCCTGGCGCACGTCAAGCTGGCTGGACATGGCGCCGGCCAGACGCTTTACCATTCCGTCGAGCTCCGCGTAAGCGTAGGCCTTGTCCTCATAGATGGCGCCCGTCTTGCGGGGCCACTTGTCAACACAGTTCGTCCATGCGTCCAGCAACGTGCGAATGGGCAGTCCGCTCTGCATGGAGCAGGTCTCCTATTTTGCTGTCCGAGAAAAGCAAGGCGTCTTTGGGACAGATGGCAAAGCTTCTTTTGAGGCCCAACACTGGACGTCTGGCGCGGTCTGGAAGAGTTGCGCCACAAGCCAGCAACAGGATATGCCGCGCGGGCCGCAAAAGGCAACTGGC
Organism: uncultured Planctomycetota bacterium; assembly: GCA_964470775.1. Taxonomy (GTDB): domain Bacteria; phylum Planctomycetota; class Brocadiia; order CAIUPP01; family CAYYEE01; genus CAYYEE01. Next base: position 2,575 of record CAYYEE010000237.1, read on the forward strand.
GGCCGGGGCGGTCCGGGCTCTACCCGGACGCCGGAGCGCGTGGTAATATTAACCATGGGAGCTGGGGCGGGCTGGTTCAGCGGGGACATGGGAGTATTGGGCGCGATGAAAGTCATCGCCACGGCGGATCTCCATTACGAGCGGCAGGAGTCTCGGCGAGAGACGCAGCGTCTGGCCGGCGACATGCTGCGGCGGGGTGGCGACGCGCTCATGATCCTGGGCGACACGTTCACAGAGGACCCCGCCGTCTTGGACGAGTGCCTTGGTCTTTTCGACGGTTTCGCAGGTCAGAAGCTGTTCTGCGCCGGCAACCATGATCTCTGGACCAATGACGCGGCCTGGGGAGCGCGACGGATCATCGAGGAGGTGATGGCCCCCGTAGCCGCCGGACGCGGCTTTCACCTGCTTGACCTTGGCCCCAAGGTCGTGGGTGACGTGGGGTTCGTGGGCGGATGCGGATGGTATGATTACGGGTTCCGCGAGGAGCGTCTTGGCGTGCCCCTCGCTTTCTACCGCCTCAAGATGGGGCCGGGCGCGGCGCATCGCATGGACCCTGGCCATTCGATGGACCTGCCGTGGAACGAGATTGAGGGCCGCCACCTCGGCATCAGCGCGATCTGGATGGACGGTTTCCGTGTCCGGTGGGGAGCCGACGACGAGACCGTGGCCGCTGAGTGCGCGGCGCGTCTGCGGAAGGACCTGGCCCAGGTCTCGGCGCGGTGCAGAGCTATCGTCTGCGGCACGCACCATATCCCTTTTGAGGAAATGGTCACGCGCAAGGCAAGCCCGGACTGGGCCTTTGGCAACGCCTTTATGGGCAGCCCCGAGATGGGGCGCGCGTTGATAGAGAATGGCTTGGTGAGGGCCGCGGTGTTCGGTCACAGCCATCAGCCAGGCCGCGCTGTTGTCGGGGCCGTGGAGGCAGTGAACGTGGGGTCCACGTACCGGTCAAAGCGCTTTGTGGAGTTGGTGGTCTAGCAGCCTGTTGAAAATGTCGCGTCTGTTCCGGGGACACGTTGCGATCCCGCCGTTGGCGGGCTGAGGTGCCACGTCCCCGGAGACGCGGTGTCTTTTTTAACGGGCCGCTAGACGGGCCAGCGAGGAGGAGACGTGGCTCAGCCAAGGGTGGTCGTGACAGGCATGGGAGCCGTGAGCTGTCTCGGCTCCAGCGTCGAGGAGTTCTGGGCCGGCCTCATGCGGCGGGAGTGTGGCCTGCGTCCCCTGACGCGGCTGGATCCTTCGTCTCACCGCGTTGGCGTTGGGGGCGAGGTGAAGGGCATGGACCTGCGGCCGGGCGAGGACGAGGCGGTTCAGATGGCTATCCGCGCCGCGAGGGAAGCGGCGGAGCAGGCGGGATTCGGTCCCGGCGTTCTCGCCGGAGCCCTTGTGTCGCTGGGCACGAACTTCGGCGCCTTGAGCTCGCTTGCCCGCTTCCTGGCGCAGCCTGGCCAGGACGGCGCGGGCGATCTGTTCCGCGAAGGCATGGCCCAAGGCGTTACGGACGCGGTTGCGCGAGCCATTGGGGCGGGCGGGGCGCGCGTTTCCACGTCTCTCTCCTGCGCATCGGGGAATGGCGCCGTCGGCGTGGCGCTGGAGGCGTTGCGCGCGGGGGAGGCCAAGTCGGCGCTGGCGGGCGGCTACGACGCGATCACGGAGATCGCGTGGAGCGGTCTTGCGGCGATGCGGACCATGACGAACGAAGCGCTGCGTCCCTTTGACGCGAGACGCGACGGCACGCTCTTTAGCGAGGGCGCAGGCGTTCTGGCGCTGGAGACGCTGGAGTCGGCCCTGGCGCGCGGCGCGCGGCCGCTGGCCGAGGTCCTGGGCGCGGCCACGGATAACAACGCCTTCCACATGGCTCACCCCGACCCGAACGGCGAAGGCCTTGCCCGCGCCATGCGGCTTGCGCTTGCCGACGCGGGCGTTGAGCCTTGGCAGGTGGACTACGTCAGCGCGCACGGCACGGGCACCAAATACAACGACAAGCTGGAGACGCAGGCGCTGAAGTCCGTTCTCGGTCCCCGCGCCGCGCAGATCCCCGTGGTCTCCATCAAGAGTTGCGCCGGCCATGCCATGGGCGCGGCAAGCTCCTTGGAGGCGATCGCGGCGGTGTGCGCGCTGAACCGCGGCATGTCTCCCGCGACGATCAACCTGGAGCAGCCGGACCCCGAGTGCGACCTCGACTATGTCGCGGACGGGCCGCGGCGGGTGGACGCGCGCGTCGCGATGTGCGATTCCGCGGGGATCGGCGGTCCGAACGCCGTGCTGGTGTTGCGCCGGTGGGAGGGCGAGGCATGAGTGGCCAGCGAGTGGCGGTGACAGGTTGCGGCGTGGCGTCGGCCCTGGGCGTGGTGTGGGAGGAGTTCGCGGCGGCCGTGCGTGAAGGGCGCAGCGGGATCGGGGTCGTGACAGGCTTTGACGTGGAAGGATTGGGCTGCGAACAAGCGGCCGAGATGACCGCCTTTGATGCCGCGCCATTCCTGCGGTCGCCCAAAAACTTTCTGGACAGGAATAGCCAGCTCGCCTTTGCGGCGTGCGAGCTTGCCGCGCGCGAAGCCGTGCTGACTCTGCCCCCGCCTCAGCCTGGCCTGGCCGGCTTATCCGTGGGCACGGGCTTCGGCAACCTGGGAACGCTGGCGATGTTCCGGGACGCCGTGGCGGCCAAGGGACCCAAGCTGGCGCCGCCGTTTGTGTTCCCGCACACGTACCTGAACACCACGGCGAGTCTTCTCAGCATCGAGTACGGCCTGGGCGGCCCGCACCAGTGCTTCACCTCTGGAGCGGCGGCCGGCGCTCAGGCGTTGGCCTGGGCGTGGCGCGTGTGCAGCCGCGGGGATTGCGGCTTGATGCTGTCCGGGGGCGTGGATGCGCTCGGAGAAGCCGCCTATCGCGGCGCGAGGGCAAGCGGTTGGCTGTCGCCGCGTGGCTCCGGGCCGGAAGGATGCCGGCCGTTCGCCTCGGACAGGAACGGGACCGTGTTCGGCGAAGGGGCTGCCTTCTTTGTTCTGGAGACGGGTGGCGCGGCGTCTTCCAGAGGCGCGGCCGTGAAGGCATGGCTATCCGCGGCGGCGGGCGCGACGGCCGCTGAGGCGGTCGGCGGCGCTGTGCGCCTGACCGGCGGCGCTGGCGTGGACTTGGTCGTGGCCGCGGCGGGCGGGTATGCGGAAATGGACGCGCAGGAACAGGCGGCTCTGGATGCGGCTGGACTGGCTCGGGCGCGCATGGTTGCGCCAAAGGCTGCGTTGGGCGAGACATTCGGCGCGAGCGGCCCGCTGGGTGTCGCCTATGCGCTGGCGCTGATGGAAGCCGGGCAGGCCAGACGCGCCTTGGTCAACGCCGCTCACCCGGACGGCGGGGCGTGGGTTTCCGTGGTGGTGGAGGCGAATGGGGCATGACGGAAGACGCTTTTGTCGTTAGGGACGAGATCATCGAGAAGATGGCTCTTCGGGCCGTCCGTCTAGCCAGGGCCGCCAGATGCGGCACGTTCTGGGCCGGCTGCGCCTTTCCTGGCGGGCCGTCGCAGAAGGACACGGTGGAGCGGGCCGCGGAGCGTCGGCGCGTCAACCGCGCCTTTGGCGAGCGCGTCGAGAGGATGTGTCCAGACCTTGTTGGCGCGGCCGATCATCCGGACGTTTTCTTCAGACTGTTCGTGCAGACCGGGCGCGTGACGGCCCGCGTGGCGCCGCTGTATGTGTACGGCCGCTATCTCAAGCTGTCGCGCCAGATTCCCCAGAGCCGCTGGCCCTGCACCCGGCACCGCAAGCACGATTGCCCCCGCTGCGGAGGGACGGGGAAGATCTACCCTTGGTCCGTGGAGGAAGCCATCGCGGACGGCGTGGCGCGGCAGGTGCGCTTCAAGGGAACGAAGCTGCACTGCCTTGGCCGGGAGGACGTGGACGCGCGCATGGTGGGCCGGGGGCGGCCGTTCGTTCTGGAGTTGGTGCGGCCGCTCGATCGCTGCCTGGACGCGGGCGAGGCGCAGCGATGGATCAACGAGCGATGGGGCCGCGAGGTGCAGGTCCGCGAGATGCAGTTGGTCGGCTGGCGTTTGCTGAACGTCATGAACAAGGCCAAGCCGGACAAGCAGTACCTGGCGCTCTGCGAGTGCGAACGCCCCGTGGATGCGGAGTCGCTGGCCAGACTCTCGGCGATGAAGGATGTCGTCCTGGACCAGAAGACGCCGCAACGCGTGGCGCACCGGCGGGCCGACTTGGTTCGGCGGCGCGTGATAAGGCGCATGGAGGCGTGGGCCGCGGACTCGCCGCAACGCTTCATGCTCAAGCTGACGGCGGAGTCCGGCGCCTACGTGAAGGAGTTCGTGTCGTCGGACGCGGGCGGCACGCGGCCGTCGGTCAGCGAGTTCCTTGGGGCGGCGTGCCGGGTGGTGGAGCTGGATGTTCTGGATGTGTTGTGGGACCTGCCGGCGCCGCCCGGCGCCGCGTCCGCGTGACAGCCCAGACCCACCACGCGGCGGCGGGCGCGATCAGCCACGCCGCCGCGCCG
>CAYYEE010000238.1:0-7027 GCA_964470775.1 uncultured Planctomycetota bacterium
TAGCTTTGCTATCTCTGAAACACTACATGACACAAACCCGGCGCTTGACACGTCTAGAGTATCGAGTTAGCCCGCCCTGTGGTGTTTCGGAAATGCAAGGCATTTCCGAAACACCACACTGGGGGTCTCATAGGTCCCATGAGGACCGCCGCGGCCTACACCCGCTCGCACACATACCTTTTCAGAATCGGCGCCGGGCGGTCTTGCTCCACGACGCGGAAGCCCGCCCGCTCCAGCAGCCCCTGCATGATCCACTCGAACGTGCTGTACTCGCGCTTGACGTGGTTCGCGAAGCGCTCCCCGAACACCGGTCCCACCGCGCGCGCGAAGCCTTCCACGGCCTGCTCCGCCCACGCCTCAGGCTCCGCGCCGTCAAGCGTGAACACCACGTCCTTGAGCAGGAACCGCCCCCCCGGCCTCAGCGCCCGCGCCACGCGGCGCAGCGCCACGAACTTCCAGAAGTCGGGCAAATGGTGCAGGGCGATGTGACTCGCCGCCGCGTCCACGGAAGCGGGGGACAGCTCGAAGCCCAAAAAGCCCGCCGCGTGGAACGTGATGTTCTTCACGCCGGCCCTCTCGGCCTTGCGCCGGCCCACGGCCAGCATGGCCGCCGACACGTCTACCGCGTGCACGTGACGGCAGCGCCTCGCCGCCATCAGCGACAGCTCGCACGTCCCCGCGTCCAGCTCCATCATCACGCCGCCGGCCGGGGGAGCCAGCATTCGCAGCGCCTCTTCGTTCTCGCCGCGGATATCGCGCCACGAGCCCATGTCCTCGTCATACTTCTCCGCGGTCTTCGGGTCCGTGAAGTCCACGCCCGCCATGGCCGCCTCGTCATACATCCACGCTGGTTGCCCGCTCATGTTGCGCTCCTCTCCTGATCGCCCGGTCCGGCGCCCGGCGTTTTGCGTCCACGTACCGGCCGTCGCGCAATCGCGATCATCCGCCGCGACCGCCGCTCCAGAGGTCCGAGAGGCGGGTGGCCGTACATGCGCGGCTCCTCAAAGCCCGCCTCCAGCAGCAGCGCCTGCAGCTCGCGCCCCGTGTAGACGCGCAGATTCATGGGGACCTTCTCCGTGGCGCCGCCCTTGGTGATGACCCAGTGGCCCACGATGCGGTGGCTGCGCGGGTCGTAGCGCACGCGGTGAACCACGCGCGCTGGCCCCACGGTCTCGCTCCGCCGGCCCGCCCCGGCGGGCGGGGCATGCGGCGTCTGGAGAGTCTCGATCAGAACTCGGCCTCCAGGCTTCAACGCCCGCCAGAAGCCCTTCAACACCTCCAGGTTCTCCTCGTCGCTGAAATAGCCGAAGCTCGTGAACCAGTTCACTACCGCGTTGAACTCGCCTTCGAAGGCCAGCGCGCGCATGTCGCCAGCCGCGAACGCCGCGTCGAGACCGCGGCGTTTGGCCGTGGACCGCGCCGCGCGCACAAAATGCGGCATCAGGTCCACGCCCGTCACGTCCATGCCCAGCTCGGCCAGCGCCAGCGAAATTCGGCCCAGTCCGCACGGGACGTCCAAGACCTTCGCGCCCCGGCGCAGGCCGAGCAGACGCTTGATCCGCCGCGCCTGTTGCGCCGTGCGCTCGTCACCGAACTGTTGCGCCAGAACGTCGCGATACAGACCGCTGAAGAATTGCTCGAACCACTCCGCCATGGCTCCGCCTCCGGCAAAAGAAAAACCCCGGCGCAGCGCGCCGGGGTCCAGGAGAACCGGGGATGAGAAAAGCGGTCAGACGTGAGGCCCCGCGCCCGGACCCAGCGCAAACGCGGCCCGCGGCGCAATTCGTACGCCGTCAGGACGCGCCAGGCACAGGTTCGAGAGGCGGAACGCGCTCACGTCTAATCTCCTTGAACAAGACGGCAACAACGTACACCCCCGCGACGGCTCCGTCAAGGCCCTGCGGCGCTCACGGCTTGGCGAACGCCGCCGGGTCCAGGCCGATGGGCTTGCCGTCGCTGGCCTGGCCGCACGGGCCCTTGGGGTCGGCGAAGAAATCCGCGAAATCGATCGGCAGGTCCTTGCCGCCTTCGCGACGCAGCTCCAGCTTTTCATACGCCTTCGGGTCCTCGTACTTGCGCGCCAGCTCCTTGACCATGCGGATGCCCGGGTTGGCGAAGAACGAGCGCTTGTCCTGCCCCGTCAGCTGTTGAACGTCCGCCAGCAGCGTCTCCTTCCGCGCCACCTCGCCGGACTTGTCGCGCACGAAGTGGACCACCTTGCGCGTCTTGGCGTCCCCGCGCGAGAAGTAGCAGTTGTTGTCGCTCGTGTACCCGCCCATGTGGCCCACCATGACCAGCGCGTTGCCGAACTTCTGGGGGATGTTGTCGCAGATAAGATTGTGCGACAGCGTCACCGGCTGGTTTTCCAGGTTGTACAGGCACAACGCGCGAATCTGGCCGTTGTAGAACACGTTGTTGCGCAGCGTCAGGTCCGGGCAGCGCCAGAAGCTGGCGTTGTTCCAGCCCATGACCACCACGCAGTTCTCCATGACAAAGCGCGCGGTGTCGGACGCCAGGATGAAGTAGGGCATGTAGGTCTTGGCGCGGCCGTCGTAGAAGCAGCGCCGCACGGTGTTATCCGACCCGCTGATGACGCAGATGGCGCCGCCTTCGCTGGCGCTGTTGTAGGGCTTGGACCGGAAGTCGCGGAAATAGAAGCCGTCCAGAACGACATGGCTCTTGAAGGCGATGCGGAACGCCTGATTGCGCTTCTGGCCGCTGCCCTCCAGCCACACCTTTTCGCCGGGCGCGGCGCGGAAGGTGACAGGCCGGCCCTTGTCGCCCGTGGCGCGCACAGGCACGTTTTCCTCATAGGTCCCCGCGTGGACCAGCGTGGTGTCGCCGGCCACCATGGCGGCCGCCGCGTGGCGCAGCGTCTTCCATGCCGTGGCCAGGGAGAGACCGTCGCGGCTGTCGTCGCCTTGGGGCGAGACATGGAAGGTCCGCGCCGGCTTGTCCGCGGCCAGCGTGGTCAGCGACGCCACCTCCGTGCGTTGGACTTGGCGGGTCTTGGCCTTCTCTTGCGCGGCCAGGTCCTCGTTGGAGTGGAACTCCCACACCGGCGTGGTGGCCGACACGCGGAAGTAGTGCTTCGTCCCTGGCTTCAACCCGGTCAAGCTGACCGTGTGAAACACCTCGCCATCAAAGATGTTCGCGATCTTGTTTTCGCATTTTTCGGTCAGGCCCCATTCCAGCGTGGTCGTGGCCTCCGCGTTGGGCGTCCACCATTCGATGTTCGCCGTAGTCGCCGTCACGGACAGGACCGACACGTTCTCGATGCGCGCGGGCGCCTCGACCTTGCGCGGTTGAACCGGACCGATAGCCGAGGCCAGCGGGCCGCGGCCGGCCAGGCTGGGCAAGACCTCGTCCGGCCACTCTGTGGTGGTCAGCACGCCAAGCGAGCGTTCGTCCAGCCCCGTGGCCTTCCGCCACGACTCAAGGTCCGCGTACTCGTCGTCGCCCACCTTGGCGATGCGCGCCGGCTGTGGAAAGGCGTTGCGGTCGGACCAGAGCGTCTTGAGCGTCGCCGCGTCGAGGCCGAACAGCAGGGGGCGTTCGGCCAGCTTGAGGAACAGACACCCCGTCACCTCCGCGTCGGAACACGACGCCAGCCCCACCCGCGACACGGCGCAGTTGACCAGCTTCAGCCCTTGGGCCTCCGCCGCGGCCAAGCCCGCGTTGAGCCGGCACCCGCGGATTTCGCACTGCCGCGACTTGCTGGCCGTGACGCCGGCCTTGAACTCGAACCCTTCCACGCGCACGCAGGACAGGCCGTCCAGCTTGAGCGCCACGGCCGGGCTCCCGCCGCTGGGTGGCGGCGCCAGAACGGCGCGCCCGCCGCGCGAGCGGAATACGACCGGCTTGTCCTCTTCGCCCGAACGCGCGGGCGCCAACGCTTCGGCGTAGGTCCCCGGCAGCACATACACCGTGTGTCCCGGCCCGGCCTGGCGGCAGGCGCGCGCCAGCGTCTTCCACGCCTGCTTGAGGCTGGTTCCTTTGGCGTTGTCGTTGCCCTTGGGGCTGACAAAGAACACCTCGTCCTTGTATGGGAACGGCCCCGGGTCGGCGCCGCCGGGGCCTTTGCCGCGCAGCTCGGAATCGGACTGAAGGCGGAAATCATAGTGCTCCGGCGAGGCGAAGTTCGCGTTGCGGTCCAGCCGGCGCAGCTTGCTCAAGAAAATGTTGCTGCCGTCCTCGGCCAGGTCGCTGCCATACTCGCACAGGTTCCAGCGCGCGTTGTCGGGCTTGGAGGAGCCGACGTTATGGATCGGTCCCAGCGATACGTTGCGCTCGATGCGGCTCGTCGTGTTGTCGCCGCCTTTGATCCAGATCTCGCCATACCCGCAGTCATAGGCCAGGTTGCCCTCCAACAGGCAGTTCTTCGCCCCGTCGCCATAGAAGCGGATGCCGTTGGAGATGGTGCTATGAACCACGTTGCGCCGCATGATCGTGTTGGCGGCCGGCGTCCACGAGATGATGTTGCCGCCCGAGGAGCTGTAGGTGGAGAAGTTGCCAAAGCCAACGCAGTCCTCGATGAGGCAGTCCTTGGGCCGCACGAACGCTATGCCGCCGCCGTTGAGAAAGGCCACGCACCGCCGGATGACGCAGCGCTCGGCCTCGACAAAGTAGAGGCCCCAGCGCGTGTTGCCGCCGGGGAGGGTGGCGATGTCGCGCGTCACGTAGCCGCTGAACGCCAGGCCGTCCACCACGATGTCGTGCACGGTCTTCTGGCCTCTGGGCGTTCTGAAGAGCATGCCGAATCCATTGGTGAGGCAGGCCACCAGCGCGTGGCGGTCCGGCGGCAGGGAATCGGACGTGTGGACGTAGAGCCGCTTGTCCGCGCTGTCATAGAAACACGACGCGCGCGTATCCTGCGTCTCCTCGGGCGATGGCACAAAGGCGTACATTTTGCCCGTGTCGCGCTCGCCCACGCCTTCCACCTCGCGGTCGAAGCGCGTGCGCCACGTGTAGAGCAGGCCCGGTGCCCGCTCAAACGCGCCCAGGTCCACGTCGCCGCGCAACAACACCGTGCCCGGCCGTTGCGCGCGGATGGTGATGGGAGCGTCCTTCTCGCCCGAGATCGCCAGCGACACGCTCTCGAAGTACTCGCCCGGCAGGATCGTCAGCGTGTCGCCGGGTTTGAGCGCGGCGGCCGCCTTGCCCACGCTGCGCTGGGCCTTGGCCGGGGAGCTTCCGTCGGCCTTGTCGTCGCCCCGGGGCGACACAAAGCGCTCGGCGCCGAGCGACGCGCTGGCCAGCAGAACCGCGGACAGCAAGGCAATGCGTCGAGAAAGAGCCTTCATGAGCCGGTCCTTAAAAGAGTCAGACACGTCTGACGTGTCTGGCGTCTCTAACATGTCCGACGTGTCTGACGCATCCAGTGTGGAATGGCTCGGCGACTCGCCGCGGCTCAGGGATCGTCCACGCCCGCGTCCATGCCGCTGGCCACGTCCAGACCGTGCCACACGGCCACGGCCGAATGCGCGTACTCAACGTTGTTGGTGGCTTTGTTGAAGGGCGTCTGCGAGGCGTTGTTATACCCATAGTAATAGTTGTTCGCCAAGGCGTACACGTCGAAGCGGACCCCTCCCGAATAGCCCTGCGTGTGCCAGGCGATCCTTTCCTGCGGGTCGCCGTATATGGCCACGTGTCCGTCGCCGTAAAGCACATTATACGCCGTGCGGTGCGCCTTGAGGCCCATGCCCGCGATCTTCTGGCTGTTGGCGATGGCCGTGCCGTTGAGTTCCTCCACAGCCCCCGTTCCCGACCACCTCTGGCCCAGGGCATCGTGCGTGCCGCCCTTGCTGAAGGTGTCGGCCACGATGGCTCGACCGCCGAGAACCCGCTGCGTGCGGAACAGCGGACCGCCCAAGGTCACGTTGACGCGCGGCTTGGCGCCTGTGATCCAGAACGTGTCGTTGTTGTACACGTGCCAGCCTCGCATAAGGATCATGGGCACGTTGCGGTAGTTGTAGGAGCACTGCGTCATCTGCGTGGGCGTGCTGTCCCATTGATCCGTCTGACTGTCCACGCTCCAGTTGCCGTACATCATGGCCGCCGCGTCAAAGCCGCCCGCCCGTTGCCAATCCGACAGCCGCCACCGGCCCTTAAGTTTGTCGGTGTTGGTCAGCGCGTCCGGCGGCATTCCCGAAGCGCTGGGGCAATAGAAGGACCGCGCGTCCGAGACGTAGTTCGCGAACAGCAGAAAGCCCAGCCCGTTGGGCGCCAGGTTCAACTGCCCGGCGTTGAAGTTCTGGTAAGCCGAAGGGTAGCCCGCTTTGCGGCCATAGGCCACGCAACGCTGCTTGCTCAAGAAAATGTCGTTCATCAAAAGCCCCAAGTGGTTCGCGTCCAGGTCGCTCGGCCTGTTGACAAAGCGGCCGCCCAGCGCGTTCCATCCCCGGCCGTAGACGGTCTGGTCAGGCCGGGTTCCGGCGCTGTAGCCGAAGTCATAGTAGTGGTAGTCATAGCCGGCGGCCACGGTGGCGCAACTGCGCCCCAGATCGCCGAAGGAACCTGGCGTGCACCAGAAGTCGCGCCGGCTGTCCGGCCACGCGCTGCTGCTGGGCAGGTAGCCGTTGTAGTCGCCGCCGTAGGCCGCCAGGGCCGTGCCCATCTGCTTCAGGTTCGTGGCGCAGTTGGCCAGCCGCGCCTTTTCGCGCGCGGCCGAAAGCGCGGGCAAGAGCATGGCCGCCAGAATGGCGATGATCGCCACAACGACGAGGAGCTCGATGAGCGTGAACGCCGCGCGCCAGCGCGCGCTGCTGTCCTTAACGTCGGAAGAGCGTTGAATGACCCTCTCCACAGCCGCCCGTTGTTCTGTCATGCCAGTCCTCCTGCCTTCTCTTACCTTGACAAGGCCTTCTCAGCGCTCAACAGACTCGCTCAGCCGCTTCCTCCTTCTACGCACGCCCGGGCGCCAGGACCGGCCACCCGCCATTCGTTTGTTGTCATCGGTGTGATCACGATGCCAGCCGAATACTTCGTTCGCGCGCTGCCAGAAGACACCGCGCGCGCTTGAACATCA
>CAYYEE010000239.1:0-7023 GCA_964470775.1 uncultured Planctomycetota bacterium
AGAGGCCGTTCCTTGAGCTGGCGCTGACAGAGCGCGCGCGAGAAAGCGGCGTGGCGGTACCGCTTCCTCTGGGTGTCGTGGTCGAATATTTGACATGGCCGACATGGCGGGCGGCCTTTCTCAGCGCGGAGGTCCCCGGCGCTGAAGACATGGTGCACTTCTGCTGCCGCATGGCCCAGGAACCGCCGGACGTGACGGCCAAAGAGAAGCGGCTGGTGGTGCGCGAGGCGGCCAGGCAGGTGAGAGCGCTGCATGACGCGGGGATTGACCACGCGGATTTGCATCTCAAGAACATCCTGTTGGGCCATGCGCGCGAGGGCGCGGCGTCGGTGACGCTGATTGATTTAGACAAGGCGCGCGAGCGCGATCCAAAGGAACTTGGGTTCCGCCTGGACAACTTGAAGCGCTTGGCGAGATCGGCCCGAAAGTTGCGCGTCGCTCAGGCGGCGTTGGGGAACATGGACCGCGTCCGGTTCCTGCGCGAGTACCTCAGTCGCATCGAGGGCGGGGCCGAGTTGAAGAAGCGGTGGGCGGCTGAACTGGCGCGCAGCGGCGCCTGGCATGAGAAGTGGTGGGCGGTGTCTGGCGCGCGGCGCGATCTGCGCGGTGATCGGCTGGCGAGGCCGTAAGCCGCCGGCTGCGACCACGGGCGCGGTCCGCAGCGTGGTTTTCCAGTGTGGTGATTCGGAAGCTGCTTGAATTTTCGAAGCGCCACAGGGCAGGCTTACTCGACACTGCTGGCGCATTATGTGCCGGGTTTTTGTCATGTAGTGTTTCAGAAACAGCGAATCTATTTCTGAAATACCGCAGCAGGGCGTTTTCTCTTCCGCGACAGGATGGAACATGGCTCGGCCCAGCGTCTCAGCATGCATCATTGCGTTTAACGAGGAAGAGAACATTCGCGCGTGCCTGGAGAGCGTGGCCTGGGCGGACGAAATCATCGTGGTGGACTCTTTCAGCACGGACCGCACGGTCGAGATCGCCAAGGCCTTTGACCCCAAGGTGAAGGTTATTCAGCGGGCCTGGCCGGGGCACGTGGAACAGAAGAACTTTGCCCTAAACCAGGCGAGCGGTGACTGGGTTCTGAGTGTGGACGCGGATGAGCGGGTGAGCCCTGAGCTGAAACAGGAGATTCTCGACACGTTCGACAGGGGCGTTGAGGGCGTGGCGGGTTTCAGCGTGCCGCGCAAGACGTGGTACCTGGGACGCTGGATCATGCGCGGGGGCTGGTACCCCGACCGGAAAGTCAGGCTGGTTCGGCGCGGCGCGGCGCGGTGGAAGGGGGTCAATCCACACGATCACCTCTACGCGGAGGGCCGGGTTGCGGACCTCAAGGGCGACCTGATCCATTACACCTACCGCGACATTTCCGACCACTTGCGGACGATCGACAGCTTCACCACGATCAGTTCCCGTGAGCTCTATGCGCGCAAGCGGGGACACGCGCTGCTGCATATGCTGTTGAACCCCGTGGCGCGCTTTCTGCGCATGTACGTCCTTCAGTTGGGGTTCCTGGATGGGCAGGCGGGGTTTGTGCTGGCCGTGCTTTCCAGTTACTACGTGTTCCTGAAATACGCGAAGCTCTGGGAGCTGTGGCGTCAAGGCGGACCGAGCGGGGGGAAGCGGCCGCCATCGAGCTGACGCCTTGGGGACAGGCGGCGACGGCAGGCGCTGAGGCGAGTCCGAGTCGGCGGCGCGCCTCAAGCCGTGTAACCATGTCCAAGCCACTCTATCGGCCCGTTGAAAAGACACCGCGTCGGCGGGGACATGGCGCCTCAGCCCGCCAACGGCGGGAACGCAACGTGTCCCCAGGACAGACGCGACATTTTCAACAGACTGCTATGGACCGGAGGGCTTCTTGGGCTCGGTGGTGGACGACGGCAACGGCGCCCCAGGCTCCGTGCCCTGGTTGGGCGGCTGAAATGGGTCGAAGAACTCGCTCGTGGCGCCGCAGACCGGGCAGAAACGCGGAGGCGCGGCGCCATGCGCCACATAGCCGCAGATTCGGCATCGCCAGAAGGTTGCCACCTTGCGGATCCTCAGTTGGGCGCTGGCGGCCCGTTGAAAAAGACACCGGGTCAGCGGGGACATGGCGCCTCAGCCCGCCAACGGCGGGATCGCAACGTGTCACCGGAACCGACATTTTCAACAGGCTGCTAGCCCAAGTTGCGTAGTTGAGAGGGCGGAGTTGTCATTACCTCTTGGTTTTCAGCGAACGCTTTCGAAAAGTTGGCACTACATTTTGCTCATGGCGTTCGGCGGATGCAAGCGCTGTGGCATGGCCAGGCCCAAGCGGGAAAGGGGGGGCTGTGCTTTGTCCGGTCGCCCGGGGCGTCCAACTCGCCCAGGCAAGCCGCCGTCTTCTGGCTCACGTGGCGGCAGCGCCTCACTGAGCGTAACAGCCGCCAAGAGGTGTGGCGCTTGCCATTCTTTCGGATCGTGCTTTGGCGCAAGCACACGGCGAACCGCCCCTTTTTCGCCCTCTATTATCCCAGCCCCAGAACCCCTTCAAGGGCGCAGATGGGCGCTACATCGCACCTCCGCTGTCCTTTCGCCATGGCTAAAGGACTCACAACGAGGAGACGCCACAAGACCGCATGAATTCTCCGCCAACCGCGGAAGTTGGGTTAGCGCTTGTTGATGTGAAGCAGGTGTTGAAGTATTTGGTCTGCTTCGGCTGCCCGTTGAATTGATGATCAACTTCAGCACCGCGTCACTTAACGGCCCGTCGAAAAAGACACCGCGTCGGCGGGGACATGGCGCTCCAGCCGGCCAACGGCGGGATCGCAACGTGTCCCCGGAACAGACGACATTTTCAACAGCCTGTTAGGGACGGTTTGCGTCGCATGGTCGTGAGCCCTGGCGTTGTCGTTTCTCACGTCCGTGATGGGGACTGCGTGTCTACGACGTGGATGTCGGTGCGGCCGGCTTTGGCGGCGGTGAAGGAAATCCAGCGGCCCGTTCGGTCGGTGAGGGGGTGGGGGTGGGTGTATTGGCCGGGGAGGGTGGCCCACTCGGTGTTGTGGAGGCAGATGGGTTCTAGGATGGCTTCGTCGGGCCGGCCGTCCCAGTAGAGCCACTGGAGTCTGTCTCTGGTAAACATGCCGTCGATGATGAGGGCTTGTTTGACGGGGTCGGGGGTGTTGTGGCCGTAGGATTGGGCCTGGGGGAACACGCGCTCCCAGAGGGTCTTGCCGTCCTTGGTCACGACGCCAAAGAATTCGCCGCCGGCGCTCGCGTGGCCGTGATAGGCGATGGCTGATCCATCCCACAGCCATGCCTGGTGAATCTGGAACGGACCGGGGAAGTCGGTCTTGACGGGGCGGACGGTCTTGGCCGCGATGTCCAGAAGCCAGATGCGGGGGGTCTTTCCATCGCTGCCGCGCCAGTATCTTGGGGGCAAGTCGAGATCGAAGTAGAGGAGATTGTTGTCCGTAGGGCAGAAGGCGCAGTGCGCGGATTGGGCGGGTTGAGGGTGTTCGTAGAGGACTTCCGCCACGCCACTGCCATCAAGGGGGACGCGGATGAGGCGAAGGGTGTGGGGGTAATCAATGAAATGCTTGGCGGGGTTGAGGGTGAGCTTTTCGCGCATCTCCGGATGGCAGGAGCTGAGGGCGATGGCGACGTGGCGTTCGTCGGGCGAGACGCAGGGGGCGCCGAAGATCCAGTCGGGGCCGCAGTCGTGGAGGAGGACGCGGGTCTGGCAGGTGTTGATGTCCACGGCCATGAGGCTGCGCTCGACGGCGAACACGGCAGTCTGGCTCTTGGGGGCCATGCAGACAGGGTTGCCGCAGACGCCGCGGCCATCAACGTCGTCGAAACGGAGGCTCATGCCCCGGTGAATGTAGTTGCGGTCGCCCACGCCAGGGGCGCGCCATAAAGCCTTGAGCTTGCCGGTGGTGGCTTCAGCGGAAAGGATCCACGTGGCGCCTTCGCGGACGGAGACGAAGGCGAGCTTGCCGCCGTCGGCTGTGAATCCGGAGTTGGTGTGGTAGGTGGGGGTCTGGTTGATGCGGCCCTGGGAGGTAAGCCGGCGGACGAGGCGGCCGGTGAGTGGATCGCGGGACTCTTGGGACTCGTTCCAGGTGTCGCCGATGTTCACTTCGTGATTCCCTCTTGGACAATCTCTACGCGGATGGCGTCCAGGCAGGGGTGGGATTTCTTTGTGCGCTGGAACTTGAGCGTGTCTTTGCCCGTGCCCTTGAACGTCAGGGTGTATTCCTTCCACTCCTTGGAGCCTGGAACGATAACGCGGGCGCCGTTCCACCAAACAGCGAGGGTGTCAAGCTCGGCGCCATCCACGCGCATCTGGAAGGTGACCTTGCAGGTTCGGCCTGGGGTGGTTTCGATCTGGCGCTGGAGAAAAGGGCTGAAGGAGACGGTTCTGTAATAGCGGGCGCCCTCGGGAGCGCCGCCTTCGATGATGGAGACGGCGCCGTCTTTTTGACCGGGCGCGGCAACAAGGGCCCAAGGGCTGAGTCCGGTGTGCGGACGGTTGCCGGAATTGCCATTGGGGGCGCTGACGGAGTACTGGCCAGGGGTGGCCTGCTCAAAGCCCCAGTTGGCGTCTGGCGACTGGGCGGATGTCTCGGGCTGGGACGGTCTCTCGATGGCGTGATTCCAGCCGTTGGGCGAGGCTTCCAGCGCGGCGAGGAAACCGACATTGGCCAGCATGCCGGGCTCGACCACGTCGCGGCGGTAGTCCATGAGCTTGGCCATGGCCGAAGCCAGGGCGTCGCGCTTCTGGGGATTCTCGGCATCGCTGGCCAGGGCCTGTTGGGCCTTGGCGACGTCGAGGGTGAGTTGGGCGTGTGTGAGGCCCTTTTCGAGGAATGCGACGCGGCGTTCGGCCAGGGAATCGCCGGCCGCGGCTTTCTGAGCCTGGGCGATGAGGGCGCGGCCCTGGGCCATGGCGTCGGGGGGGAAGATGTGGGGGGCGAACTGGACGAACTGGCGGAAGCCTGCCCAGCCGCCGCCTTCGGACGCGTCGTCGGCGTCGGTTTTCGCAGAGGCAGGCGGGTTCTTAGCGGCTGTCTCGGAGACGCGTTCCCAATGCTCGAAGTACTTGCGCACGGCGTCGGAGGCTTTGCCAAAGCCGGCGTAGTATTCGTCGAGGACCTTGTCCACGGGCCAGTCGGGGTGAGCGTGCATGCGGGCGAGGACATAGTGATCGGGACCTTTGCTGGCCCACTGGCTGGTGAGGCTGTCAAAAGCGGTGGCGACCGCGCCGTTACGGACGTGATGAGCGAAAACCTCGCCGATTCTGCGGGCCATGAAGATGGAGAAGTTGTGGCCGGTGAGCATGGTGTTGGGGCGAAGGACGAGGCGCGCGCCGGTGGCGTGCCACTGTTCCCATGTGGCCTTCATCTTGGTGACGTCGGCGTCTGTCCACGGGTAGTAGGGCCAGGGGACCATGGAGATGACGATGTGGTCGTTGAGCTTGGTCTCGACCGGGGGCAGGACGTAGTTGGAGTAGGCGTAGCCGAAGACCACGGCGCCGGGGACGGACTTCTCGGCCTCTTTTTGGAGGGCGAGGTAGAAACGGGCGTAGCGGTCGGAGAGCGAGGGGGCCGGGCGGCCTTTAGCGTCGGGCAGCGCGGCCTGGTAGCGCACCTTGCCGTAGGCGGGGTTGCTTTTGGATGGATTGGTGAGAAGGGACGCGTCGGTGACGAGGACGCCGCCGGACCAGTAGTCGTGGTTGAGGAAGCGGGGGTCTTTGGCGTCCAGCGCGCGGCACTGTGGGCATGTGCAGCCGGCGCAGGTGTCGTTTTCGCAGGCGTTGAGCATCCAGCCCTTGCCCCCGCCGATCTTGCCGCCGCGGAGGACGAGTTCATCCTCTTTGCGGTATCCCAGCCAGTCTTCGATCATCTGCTTGCGCAGGTCGGGGTTGCCGACGCACATGGAGATGATGTGCCCGCTCATGCCGGGGATGTAGCCGCGCTTGCCGTTGGGGAGTCGCTGGAAGAAGTCGGGGCGGGTCTCCAGGAAGCGCTTGGTGTATTCTCCGACGCTGTGGAAGTAGTGCCCGTAGGAATAGGTGACGGAGTTGCGCACGCCCATGCGCTGGCGCAGCAGCCACTTGCTCTGGGCCTCGGCAAAGGCTTTGAAGTGGGCCTCGGAATACCAGCGGTTCTTGTTGGCGATCAAGGCCCACTTGAAGCCATACTCGGCTTCGGCGAGGCGTTCCTGGCCCGCGATGTCCAAGGGTCCTACGGTGAGGTCGGCGCGGGGAGGGATGACTTCGCCTAGCTCGCTGGGCCATAACCAGCGGACCCCCATCTCGCGATCGAGGAACTCGTAGACGGCGAAGAGCGTTCCGTGGCGCGTGCCACGGTAGCGGTCGCCCGGCGCGCCGTCGTTGTCGGAACCGGCGAGGAAAAGGTCCTGGCCCACGGTCCGCAGGCCCCATTTGACGCGTTCGTTGCGGGCGTATTCCTCGGCGGGGTCTGCTTGGCCGGGAAAGGCGATGCCGGCTTTGCGTGTGGCCTGGCAATCGCCGAGGAAGACGCGGTGGGGCAGGGCGCTGTCGGCCCGCGCTTCGCTGACAATCTCGAGCTGCGCGCCGGTGGCTTTGCGGATGTGGTACTGAAGTTCCTCGGCGGCGTACTTGACCACGGGCACGGCGTTGTCGGGGACGACGATCCGAGCGCGCGGCTGGCCGTTGCTGACGAGGGTCAAAGGCGCGGCCGACGCGGCGGCCTGTAGCAGCGCAATGGAAACGGCTGCTCCCCATTTGAGGCGGGTGGGCATTGGCTTCTCCTTTTGGGGCGTAACGTTAATGATCGGTTGCGGAGATGTGCGGCTATTTCCGCAAGCAAGCGTTGGTGTGGTGTTTCAAAAATAGCTTTGCTATCTCTGAAACACTACATGACACAAACCCGGCGCATAACGCGTCTAAAGTATCGAGCTAGCCCGCCCTGTGGTGTTTCGGAAATGCAAGGCATTTTCGAAACACCACATTAGCGGCTCGTTGAAAAAGACACCGCGTCGGCGGGGACATGGCGCCTCAGCCCGCCAACGGCG
>CAYYEE010000240.1:0-6953 GCA_964470775.1 uncultured Planctomycetota bacterium
TTGGTGAGTTCCCAGCGGGTGCTGTGGAAGGCGTCGGTTCCGGCGTAGTAGAAACGGATTTCGTCTTCGAGGAACACGGGCTGGGAGGCGCACTGGAGGCAGCCTTGGTCCCATTGGCCTTTGCGGCCGTGGGGGATAAAGGGCGTGCCTTGGGCCAGGCGGTGCCAGGCGAATCCGGAGCGGGCGTAGGCGAGTTCGGTTTCCTGATAGCCTTTCATCTTGCCGAAGCCGGGTTCATCGGGGTCGGTGTGGAACATCCAGAGCGTGCCGATCTCATAGTCGCCGTAGGTGGCGGCGCCCATGCCGTAGAACTGGACCTGGGGCGGATCGCCGGCGTCGGGTTCCATGACCATGCGGGGTTCGGACCAGTTGAGGAGGTCCCAGGATTCGCTGCGGCAGACGCGGCGGCCGAGGCCGTAGACGCGATGGTGGGCGGCATAGCGGCCGTTGTTCATGCGGAAGAAGGCCATGGGGCAGTCGGGGTTTGTGCCGATGACGGGGAAGCGGGTGGCGCGGGTCCAATGGACGCCGTCGGGACTGTGGCAGATGTGGATGCAGCCGGAAGGGGCGAGGCCGGCGGCGAGTTTGTAGCGGCGGTTGGGGTTGGGGTCGGCGGGGTCGTGGATGACAGCCGGGCCGTGGACGTCGCCGTCAAGGACGATGTTGGTCTTGCGGCCTTTGTGCTTGACAATGTCGTAGAGGGGGCGGGTCCACTGGAGGCCGTCTTCGCTCTCGGCGTAGCAGAGGTAGATGTACCAGGGCTTGTGGATGACACTGTACCAGAGCTGGAAGGGCTTGCCTGGGACTTTGATGACGGAGCCGTAGAGGGTGAAGTTGCCGTTTTCCCAGGGGCGGTCGGCGATGAGGAGGGGGTTGCGGCGGCATTTGACGGCGGGCTGGAGGACGCGTTCGAAGTTGCGGATGCTCTCGATTTCGCGGCAGTCGAAGAAGAGGAGCTTGCGCATGGGCTGTCTCCGGTCTTTGGCCTGAAGCGGCAAAGGAGTGATCAGGATGCCGGAGAGTGGGCCGGCCGTCAAGGGGCGCCCCCGTTCTGGGGGCGCCCCGTCAGACGCCGTTTTGCCCGCGGGCAGGAGGCCGGGGGGGGCCTCCTCAAGCCGCCGGGCTTTCCGCCGCGAGACGTCCCCCGCCGCGTTCTGGTCCGCGGCTCCCGATGAGGCTGGAAGCCGGGGCCAGGCGCGAACCCCGAGGCGGAATGGGGTGGCCCTTTTGCGCGGTTCCAGGGGCACGTTGCGGCGCCGCCTTTGGCGGGCTTCCGCAGCATGTCCCCCCTCTTGCGCGGGGGCCAAAAAGAACAAGGCCGTGAGCGTTTGGTTGCTCACGGCCCTGAGAGGTTGCGGCTTTCGGCCATGAGCGTTTTTTCTGTTCCGCCGCCCATGACCTGTGGTTTCAGGTTCTTGTCTCTAGGCGATTCCTCCTGAGACCTGGGCGGGGGCGGGGCTGTAGCTCGAAGAACAGAGCATCGGCCCAGACCTGGCGATGTTATGGGTCATACGCGCCATGTTTTCCCGTCCCGTCTCATGGTTCACACCTTCTGATGATGACGCGCTTGGCGCTGGCGTCGCGCTTGCGCGCTTACAAGAGTGTACATTATACATTGTTGGGCTGGGGAATCAAGGGTGGGCGCCGGGTTGCGGGGGGGTATGGACTTGAGGGGCTGGATGGACGACAACGGGCAAAGGGCCGGCGGCGGGGTTGTGCGGACGGTGGAGCTCTGCGATAATCGCGCGCCCGCGTCGGGCGGACGGGGTGAATAGTGAGTGGAGGGAGTGTGGAGACATCGTCTCTCAAAAAAAGCCTGGGGCTTCTGGACGTGTTCTGCGTGGCTTCGGGGGCGATGATCAGCTCCGGGCTGTTCGTGTTGCCGGGCATCGCCTATGATCACGCGGGGGCGGGGGTTTTCCTCTGCTATCTGGTGGCGTCGCTGTTGCTGGCGCCGTCGTTGCTGACGCACGCGGAGTTGGTGACCGCGGCGCCGAAAGCAGGGGGCGCTTTTTTGCTGATTGACCGGAGCGTGGGCCCGGCGTTCGGAATGATGGGGGGGCTGGCGGCGTGGGCGGCGTTGTGTTTCAAGACGGCGTTCGCCCTGATTGGCATCGGGGCGTTTGCGCGGATGTTCTGGCCGCAGATGAGCTGGGTTGAGTCTCAGGCCGTGGCGGTGGGGTTCTGCCTGTTCTTCATGTGGTTGAACCTGTTGGGCGCGAAGCACGCGACAGGGTCGCAGGTCTTTCTGGTGGCGGGGTTGCTGGCGCTGCTGGTGGCGTACGTGGCGCTGGGCGCGGGCAAGATGGAGGCGGCGCGGTTCCGGCCGTTCTTCGCGGACGGCAAGGGCGTGGGTGTCTTGTTCATGGTGTCGGCGCTGGTGTTCGTGTCCTATGGCGGGCTGGCGCAGGTGGACGGGGTGGCGGAGGAGGTGCGCCGGCCGGGGCGGGCAATTCCGCTTGGCATGTTCCTCGCGTATGGTCTGGTGTCGCTGCTTTACGTGGCCGTGGTAGCGGTGACGGTGGGCGTGGCCGGCGGGCCGGCGCTGCGGGGCAACCTGACGCCGCTTTCGCTGGGCGGGGACGTCATCCTGGGGCGAACAGGCTGGGCGGCGATGGCGGTGGCGGCCATTCTGGCGTTCCTGAGCACGGCGAACGCAGGGATCCTATCCGCGTCGCGCACGCTGATGGCGATGGGCCGCGACCACCTGTTGCCAGACTTCCTGGCGCGGACGCATCCGCGGCGCGGCACGCCAGGGGCGGCGGTGAAGGCAACGTCGCTGTGCGTGATCGCGGCGCTTTTCATGGACTTGGAGCTGTTTGTCAAGACGGCGTCGTGCATGATCGTCCTGGTCTATGTGTTCGTGGTGGTGGCGGTGATCCTGATGCGGGAGAGCCGCGTGGCGAGCTACGCGCCGGAGTTCCGGTGTCCGTTCTATCCCTGGACGCAGGTGGCGGCTTTGGGGGTCAACGCGTTGCTGCTGGTGGAACTGGGGACCGGGCCGCTGTTGGTGGCGGGGGCGATTCTGGGCGGGGGGATGGCGTGGTACGGGCTGTACGCGAAGTCGCGGGTTTCGCGCCAGTCGGCGCTGGCGCTGTGGGCGCGGCGGGTGGCGTCGCAGACGTTCGCGGATCACGATCTGGAGGCGGAGCTGGCGCAGATCGTGCACGAGCGCGACATGGCATGCCGGCGGCCGGAGGGGGCCTGGCGCCAGGAGGACTGGTTTGACGGTCTTGTGAAGCAGTGTCCCGTGTTGGACGTAGCGGGGCGGGCGAGCCGCGACCAGTTGTTCGGCCTGATCGCGCAAGCCGCGGCGCCGCGGCTGCGGCTGACCGTGGCGGACATCACGCGGATGTTGAAGGAGCGGGAGGCGCTGAGTTCGACGGTGGTGAAGCCGGGCGTGGCGGCGCCGCACATTCTGGCGCCGGGGGAAGGGGTGTTCGAGATCGTGCTGGCGCGGTGCGCCGAGGGGGTGGAGTTTGCGCCAGGGGGCGAGCCGGTGCGGGCGGTGTTCTCGCTGTTCGGGTCCGGCGACCAGCGCGAGTTGCACCTGCGGGCGCTGATGGCCGTGGCGGAGATTGTGCAGGACGTGGAGTTCGACCACAAGTGGCGCAAGCCGCATGACGTGGCCGGTCTGAGGCGGATGGTTCTGCAAGCGCATCGGACGCGCGACGCGGCCGTGGGGCCGGCGCCGCGGGGGGAGGCAGGACAACCACAAAGCGACGCAAAGGACGACAGAGACTGAGGGAACGGAGGACGGCGCGCTGGTCGCGCGATGGGCGGCCGTTGAGACGGAAGGGGCGGCGCGCCTTGCCGGGTTTTGGGGCGCCAGCCCGTCACAGCCTCCAGGGGTGTTGATCCCAAGGGCGCAAGGCGGCCTTCGTCGCGTCACGTATCCCTCGGAGTCGACATCGGCGCCGGGGCCGGCATCGCCGCCAGAGACTGTCTGCGCCCCCCGATGCCGTTAACGACCCTGGCCTTGGCCGCGCTTCGCCCGCATCGTGATGGGCTCTCGGAGGAAGCGTGACCCCCGCAGCCCATATGCCCCGATTTCCCGTCCGCCACTGGCGCCAGGGGAAGAATTGGCGTAGCTTATGTGCGGTCGTGACGGCGGAACGGGGCCGGTTCAACAGGAGCGTCATCTATGGCGATGCGCGCGGGCTTCGCGGAAGTGGACATTACGCCGCCATTGGGCACGGCGAAGATCGGCTGGCTGAAGGAACTCAAGGGCGAGCGCGTGGCGGACCCGCTGTTCGCGCGGCTGGCGGTCTTCGAGTGCGGCGGCGGACGGATCGGCTTTGTGCAGTTGGACACGTTGAGCGTGCGCTGGACCCAGACGCGGGATATCCGGGCGCGCGTGGAGAAGGCGTTCGGCTTTCCCGGCGCGAACGTGATGGTGGCGGCCACGCACAACCACGCGGGGCCCGCGGTGGCGGGGGCGGGGGACGTGCGGCGCGACGAGGCGTACGTCGAGACCATGGTGAGGAAGATCGTGGAGGCGTTCGGGAGGGCGATCGAGGGCATGGCGGAGGCGGAGGTGGGGCTGGGGAGCGCGTATGAGTTCGGGCTGTCGCACAACCGGCGCGTGGTGATGCGCAACGGTGTGGTGAAGACGCACGGCAAGGCGGCGGAGACACCGGGGCTGGGGCTGAAGCGCACGGCGGACGGGCCGGTTCCGCCGCTCTACGTGGAAGGGCCGATTGATCCGGAGGTGGCGGTGTTGTGGGCGCGGCGGCCCGGGGGCGAGCCGCTGGGCGCGATCGTGAACTTCGCGTGTCACCCGACGCATCTGGGGGGCGGGACGGACTTCTCGGCGGGCTACCCCGGCGCGGTGGCGGCGGAGATGAAGCGGCGGGGGGCGCCGGTGGCGCTCTTCCTGAACGGCGCGTGCGGCAACATTTCGGCGGGCAATCCCTATCGCGGGGCGCCGGCGCCGACCATGGAGCAGATGGGGCAGGCGCTGGCGGATCATGCGATGCGCTTGCTGGGCGGCGTGGCGTGGCAGAGCGAGGCGCGGCTGTGGGCCCGGGCCAAGACGATCGAGCTTCCCTATCGCGGCTTGACGCCGGATCAGACGGCGGGCACGGCCAAGGGCGCGCAGCGGTTCGTTGATCCGGCGATCTACGACCGCAACATGCCGGCGCTGGTGGAGCGGGTGAAGACGCGCGGGGCGCAGCCGGCCGAGGTTCAGGTTCTGGGGCTGGATGACGTATGCTATGCGGCGATTCCGGCGGAGTATTTCGTGGAGCATGGGCTGAGGATCAAGCTGGAGACCTGGCCGAAGCACGCGCTGATCGTGGGCCACGCCAACGGCATGGTAGGTTATGTGCCAACGAGGGCCGCCTTTGAGCGGGGGGGATATGAGACCACGTTCAACGCCACGAGCCGCATGGCGCCCGAAGCGGGCGACCTGCTGGCGGACGCGGCGATCGAGTTGATTCGGAGTGAGGGCGGGAGATGAACCTCTGCATCCAGACGTACACCATGGCCCGCGGCCGCGATGCGTCGCGGCCTATGGACATCAAGGCGCTGTGCGCGTTTGCGCGCAAGCTGGGGCTGGACGCGATCGACTGGTGCGGGACCCACGGGCTGGACCCCAAGGACATCCGGCGCATGACCGACGACTTCGGGATCCGGAACGTATGCCACACGATCTTTGGCGTGGACCTGGACCAGCCTTCGCCGTCGGCGCGGGCGGCGGGGCGCGACGCGTTCCGCGCCGGGCTGGACATTGCGCGGACGCTGGGGGCGAAGATGGTGATGCTGCCGCCCAAGGGGAATCCGGCGCACGGGCGGGGGCAGTGCTTCCGCAACTACGTGGCTGGGCTGAACGAGGTGATGGCGGACGCAAAGGCGGCGGGGATCACGGTGACCGTGGAGCACTTCCCCGCGGCGTCGAGCCCCTTCGTGTCGTCGGACGATTTGAACCGGGCGGTGGCTGAGGTCCCGGGGCTGAAGATCTGTTTTGACAACGGGAACGTGACCACGGCGGGCGAGAACGCGGGCGAGGCGTTCCGCCGGAACGCAAAGGACGTGGTCCACGCGCACTTCAAGGACTTCGAGTTCTTTGACCACGAGGAGCCGGGGGCGCGCCAGGGGCTGGACGGGCGGTGGATGCGGGCGACGCTGGTGGGCGAGGGAGGCGTGGACCAGCGGGGGACGCTGAAGGCCATGAAGGAATGCGGATTCGACGGCTACATCAATTTCGAGTACGAAGGCAGCCAGTTGACGCCGACGGAAGCGACGATCGTGGGCGTGCGGCGCATCCGGCGCTGGATGAAGGAGCTTGGGATCCCCTATGACTTCGCGCGATAGATTCGCCGCGGCGCTGCGGCATGAGAAGGCGGACCGGACGCCGAGGGATTTCTGGTCCACGCAGGAGACGGACGCGAAGTTGCTGAAGGCGCTGGGACTGAAAGACCGGCAGGCGCTGCTGGATCGCTTCGATATTGATCTGCGCTATATCGAGGGGCCGCGCTACACGGGGCGGCCCTTGGCGCGGCACGAAGACGGGTCGGAGGACGACATTTGGGGCGTGCCGCGGGTGACGCTCTTCGCGGGCGAGGGGGAGAAGCGGCAGTCGTACAAGGAGGTGACGCGTTCGCCGCTGCGCGAGGCGCGGAGCGCGCGGGAGATTCTGGACTACGCGGGCTGGCCCAGTCCGGACGACCTCGACTACTCGGTGGTGGCTGCGCAGGCGCGGCGCGTGCGCGAGGCGGGGCGGGTGGTGTGTTTTATGGGCGACCGGCTGAACCGAATCGCGCAGCTCAAGCCGGCGATGTATCTGCGCGGGGTGGACCAGGCGCTGATGGACATGGCGCTCAATGAGGAGATCTTCGAGGCGCTCATCGGCCGCATCCGCGCGTTCTATGAGGAGTATCTGCGCCGCATTCTGGACGCGGCGGCGGGGCTGATTGACCTTGTGGTGACGGGCGACGATTTTGGTTCGCAGG
>CAYYEE010000241.1:0-6944 GCA_964470775.1 uncultured Planctomycetota bacterium
TGGCCGCGCCGGCCGCGGGGCTCGGCCTTGACGAGCAGGCCCCAGCGGTGGCGCAGGTCGCTGATCCGCCCCCGCTCGTTGAGCATCCCGAGCCGGTTGAGGCTCCAAGCGGGCGCAGACCAACGCTGGCGCTGGAACGCGATCAGGAGACGCAGGCATTGGCTAGTCGGCGCGCGTCCGGCATCGTTTCGTTTCATGGCCTCGCCTCCACGATCCAAACCTGCGCACACCACGAAGAGCGCGAAGAACGGCGAGCGACAGCCGCGTGGTTCGTGCTCTTCGTGGTTCACCTGCCGTATCCGCACTCACGCGGCTTTGGACTTGCCTTCCGCCTCGGCCGCCTGCATAACCAGGGCGTCGTCGCCTTCGTAGCGGAGTTCCAGGCGGAACTGCTCGTCCTGCGCGACCTCGCATCCCAAGTTGGCCAGGGCGTCCGCGGACAACTCGCCCGCGTTCGCCGCGGCCAGCAGGGCCTCTTTGTTAACCTCCTCTTTCGTTCGGATGAAGCGCTGGAAGCCATCCCTGAGCGCCTCGAGCACGCTCTTCCAGGTGCACTTCTTGAGTGTCTTGAGCGATGGCGGGTCGAGGCGGTAGCCCACGACGCCGTGGGTGAGGTCGCGGCTCTTCCTATCGCCCAAGTCCTTGCGGTGGCGGGCAACATAGACCTCGATGGCCGCTCCCAACAGCCCGGCGCGCTCGACCGCGGCCTCGATCCGTCCAGCATACTGCTGGCGGACCTCGGTAAGGCGGCGGTTCATCTCGGCCGTGGCCTTGACGCGCTCGACGTTGGCGCGGGCGAGTTCGGCCAGGGCCGCGTCCACCTCTTCCCAGCTTTCGTACACCGGCTGCACGACCGTGCTTTTCGTCTTCGGCATCACTATCTCCTTTCAACGAGTGCGGGCTTTGGGCTTGGGAACGGCCCGAAGCCTCTGAAACCGAGAACCCAACCTAGCGCCAGAAAACGGCCGCGTTGGATGCGGCGAACAAAACAGCTATGAGCGCCTCCCGCCCATGCCCATGCCGCCACGCGGCGAGGGCCATGACCGCGTAGATCAGCGGCGTGGCGCAGGCGGCTGCGCGGTAGATGATGAGCCATGTCATTGTTTGGGGTCCTGGGGCTTGGGATATTGGGGCTTGGGAACGGCGGGAACGGATGGGTTCTGGGGCTTGGGGTTTGGGGGCTTTGTGGCCGTTCCCAAGCCCGAAACCCCAGAACCCGAAGTCCCCTTTCCGTCTTGCTGGCTCCGCTGGGCTGGGCGGCGCGCGGGGGTGGCGGCGG
Source organism: uncultured Planctomycetota bacterium (assembly GCA_964470775.1). Taxonomy (GTDB): domain Bacteria; phylum Planctomycetota; class Brocadiia; order CAIUPP01; family CAYYEE01; genus CAYYEE01. The sequence goes on from CAYYEE010000241.1 coordinate 1,280, forward strand.
CGCTGGGGCCGGCCGCCCAGCCCTTGGAGCGGGTTTCAGCCGGCCGCGGCGATGTCGCCGCGGCCTTCGGCGATCTTGTCCTGCAACCAACCGCGCAACTTCGCTTCGTTCTGCTCAGCTCGCGCCGTCGTGATGTTGTATGCGCCGCTGACCATCGTGGATGCGGTAGACACGCTGATGCCGGTCTCGCGGGCCGCCTGGCGCAAGGTGACGCCGAAGGCGCTGGCCATGCGCATGAGGTCGGCCAGGCTGGCGGCCACGTCGTCCGGGGTGATGACCTTGGAGCCGCGTTGCCAGGCGCGGTCCATGCCGTCGAGGAGGCGGTCGCGCACGGCCAGCGGCCAGCGGGCCTGAGCCAGGGCGGCGCGCGTCTCGGGGGGCAACGCGGCCTTGCTGAAGCCAAGGTGATCGCAGAAGCGGCTGATCTCGTTCTTGGCCAGGCCCTGCATGCGGTAGCGCCGGATGCGGGGCTTGAGCTCGCTGCTGTTGACGACGCGCTGCTCCATGCCGGGCCAGCCGACCATGACCACGGCGAACAGGGGCCGGCGGTCCGCTCGGCGGGGGTTGCGCGGGTCGGCCCCGAAGCGGAGGGTATCTCTCATCAACTTGACCTCGGTGAGAAATCCTGGGCGTATCCACGTAGCCTCGTCGCAGTAGATGGCCAGGGGCTGCTCGGCCGCGGCCAGGCCCAGGATGCGCTCGATCTGGCGGCGGCGGGCCTCGCGCGAGCGGCGGGGCAGCTCGTGCGAGGCCACGTCCTCGAAGATGGCCGCGTCGATGGCGCTGGCGCGCGTCTCGGAGCGGTCGCCGCCCAGGATGCGGATGGTGCGGCACTCCGCGTCCTCGAGCGCCGTGGTGACGGCAAAGGTTTTGCCCGCCCCGGGAGGGCCGCTGACCAGCAGCCAGCCGCGCCTGGCCACGGCGTCTTGCACTGCCTGGCGCACAGAGGCGAGGTCGGCGCTCTCAAACGGCTCTGGGTACTCAAAGGCGTCCTGGTCAACGCCGAAGTGCTTGAACATGCTCATGGGGCGGCTTCCTTTCTGTCGGATCAACCCGCGGCCATGCGGGCGCGGAGTTCGGTGGCGAAGTCGAACAGGACGGACTTGTTCAGCATCTCGTGACGGGACAGGATGGCCATGACGGATTCGCGGATGTCATCCGGGAGCGTATGAAGGGGCTTGCCGAGCCAGCGGCAGAACTGGGCCAGGGCTTCCTCGCGGTTGATGAAGGACTCGTCCGCCGCCGCCGTGAACGGGGTTCTGATTTCGGCCTGGGGCGCGTTGTGCAGATGCGCCGACGCGGGGGCGTCCTCGATGGGCAGGCGGTTCACGACGGGCGCGCCGTCCTTGACCAGGCGCAGGGCGGGCGTGTCCGGGTGGGCGCGGTATTGGCCTGCGTCGTGCGGGGCGAAAATCTTGACCGGGAAGGTCCGGCCGTCATGCTCGACCAGCATCTCGCCGGTGTCGCCCTTGGTGAGGACGCGGACCATGAGGCCGACAAGTTCATCGGGGACCAGGTACCAGTCGTTCTTGTAGCGGATGGTTCCGTCGGTTCGGACCAGGCGGTAGTGCTCGTGGTAAACTTCGCGGTGGGCGTCCTCGGGGCAGAGCCGGACGGTGGCCAGGTCCAGCCCGGCCGCGTACACGTCCAAGCGCGACTGCTTGAGGAAGAAGGGGTGGTCCATGGCGTTGGTTTCGCCGGTCCAGGCGGCGGCCATGCGGTTGAGGTCGGAAAGGGTGATCTGGGCGTCTGGCTTAAGCAGCCAGGGCAGCTCAAAGCTCTGGATGAAGTGGCGCCAGGGCCGCTCCACCTTGCCGCCGACCCAGGGGGAGTTGGGGTTGCGGTCTTCGTAGGTGACGCCCAGCACGTCCGCGAACTGCTGGCCTTCGTCGCTGCGGCGCAGGGGGCCGTGGTCGCACAGCAGCGATTCCGGCAGGCCGCGCAGAGCGCAGCGCGGGTCGCCGCTCCAGGCGTGGGCCAGGACCTTGGCCACCATGGCCGCGCTCTCGCCGGCGGCCACGTCGTACTCGATCCACTTGCAGCGGGAGTGGTCGTCCACAACAGCGGTAGCCCACAGGCCGTAGGGCTCCACGTCACGCTTGCGGGCGTAGGCTGGGGTCCGGACGGCAAGGAGCCAATCGCCGTCGGGACGCCGTCCCAGGACGCGGAAGTATTTGGATTGGGACGAGTCCACATGGTGAAGCTGGTTGGAGCGCTGGGCTTGGAAACGCTGGTAAACGCGGACGGGGCCGCTGAATCCGGCGGAGCGGGCGTGGCGCTCGAAAGCGGAACGCGACAGGGCGCCTGGGGCGATGTGGCCGTTGGTCTCGGCGATGGCGATGGCCGCCGCGGTGGTCAGGGCGCGGCCGTTGAGCGTGTCCGCGGCCGCGGCCTTGATGGCGGCCACGGCGCGCACGGCGTCGAGGCTGACTTTGCGGGGCTGGCCCGCGTCGGCGCGGCGGAGGCGGCGGCGGCGGCCCTGGAACCGGCGCAGCGCGGAGTAGACGGCGCCGGGCGAGACGCCCATGCGGGAGGCGGCGTCTTCGATCAGGGCGCGCCGCCCGCCCCACGGGGCGTCGGACAGGCGGCGCGCGATGTCGGCGATGACGGGTTATGTGAGCATTGGGCTTGATCCAGGACGGAAAACCACGAAGAACACGAAGGGCACGAAGAACGGCGACGGCGAAAGGCGAATCAGCCACAGATGAACACAGATGAACGGGGATGGGGCGAACGGCGGCGGCGTAACCACGAAGAACACGAAGGGCACGAAGAACGGAAAGGAAGGGGCGAACGGCAACGGCGAACGGCGAAACCACTTATCTCCGCTCATCTGCGCTTATGCCGCTCGCTGTTCCATTAGCGTTCATTAGCGAAGATTAGTGGTTCCCGCCGTTTTTCACGGTTCAGACGTCGCCGAGCTTTTCGATGTAGGAGGCGCGGACGGACTGAATCTGGCCGCGCAGCACGCCCCAGACCTTTTCGGCGTGGGCCATGGCTAGAGGGTTGTCGAAGTCCACGTCCGCGATCTGCTCAAAGGCCTCGCAGAGCTTGTTCTGCATCCGGTTGAACCGGTCGGCGATCTCCGCGTCATCCGCGGTCTTGTAGCCCTGGCGGGCCTGGCTGAGCTCGGCCGTGAGCTTCTTGACAACTTCCTGCTGCTCGATGACCTTGGCCGCGGCCCTCTTGCGCTTGTCGTCCGCCTCGGCGGCGCGGGCTTCGGCGTCTTTGGCCGCGGCCTGGGCCTTGCGCCTGGCTTGCTCGCTGTCCACAAGGTTGCTCACCAGGGCGTTGATGACCTCCTTGGGGTTCTTGTCCGACGCGATCAGGGACTTCACCTCCCGGCTCAGTTCCTCCGGCCCGTCCCCGATCATGCGGATGTCGCGCCAAGACATGCCGATTTCGCGTAGCCGGGATACCGATTCGTGGCCGAGCGCCGCGAGCGACTTCATGGCCTGAATGTGCGTAACGTGCGACATGTGCAGCAGTTGGAAGAAGGCTTTCCGGGGTTCATCATCAGTCTGAGCTTCCGCAGACCGGTATTCTGGAGTACCGATTTTGGCTGCTTTGACCACCTCCTTGTAGGCGCCGGATTCAAGCATTTCCTCGATGCGGAGATGGTCCTCGATCTCCGATCTGCGGCGATCCACTTCGCCGCGCATGAGGAAGCCGGCGACCATGGCGGCCTTGAACTCGGGGGCGACGCGGAGAGGGGGTTGCTGCTGAACGAGGGCGGGGGTAGAGTCTTTGGACACGGGAGGCTCCTTAGAAAAGAGGTCAGAGGCCAGAGGTCAGAGGACAGAAACGGCGGGGTGAACCACGAAGGGCACGAAGAGCACGGAGGACGGAGAGGAGAAAGGAGACGGGGATGGACGAGAAGACAGCGAACGAACAAGCGGACGCGATGGCGGAAGCGGCGTTTAGCGAGGTCCTGCGGGCCATTGAGCTTGCGCGGCCAAGAACTGAGGCGCAAACGGCGCCAGCGGATTCGACACGGTTCTTCCTTGCGGGCGCGCTGGTGGCCTGGTTCTTTGGGAAACAGCAGGCCAAGACCTTGCTTGCGACGCTCATGAGCGGGTCAGTCGCGTACATGGAAGCGCCAATCCTGGATCAAATCCTCAACCCGAAAACGCTGGACCATCTGCTGGCGCAGATCAAACGGCGAAAGTCCGAACCGGATACTCGACGCCGTTGAGCACGGCGACCCATTTGTCACCGCGCCGCTCAACGGTAACCGTGGGCGTGCGTTCGTGAATGAGGCGCGGCGTCTCCTCGACAGCCGCCTGCATGTTCTGCTCGCGCATCTTTGCTTCGTGGGTCAAGAGTAGATCCATCAGCGCGTTGACGACGGCCTTGGGCGTCCGGAACATCCTGCGGGTGGCGCGTTGTTCGGCGGTCATGGGGGAGTCCTTTCAATGTAGGGGCGACCCGGCGGGTCGCCCGTGCCTACCAGAGGCGCTTGCGGGGGGAGGGACGGGCCGGGCAGGCGCCCCCGCGAAGCGCACAACCCGAGAGTTGGACGAACCCGACGCCGGGGATGCGGAGACCGCCGCGTTCCTGGGCGAGACGGTAAAGGTCGAGGGTGAGTTCGACGTGGTTGCGGCAGGCGGCGGTGACGGCTTCGTGGAAGCCCTGGCGCCAGAGGCGGGGCAGGTCGGCGCTGTCCGGGCCTTCTTTGCCGCGGCCGAGGTTGGCAAGGGCGATTTCGTCCAGGTGGCGGCGCTGGCCCGTGGCTTTGTGGACGAGGGCGCAGAGGTCGGCGTTGCGGCGCTGGGTGATGTTGTGGCACAGGCCGCGAAGGACGGCGTAGTCGAAGGCGACGTGGTTCCAGCCGATGACCAGGGGGGCGGCGTTGAGGAGATCGGCGAGGGCGGAGAGACCGGCGCCGGCGGGCTCACGCGGAGAACGCGGAGACGCGGAGGGGGAAGAAACGGCAACGGCGGGAACGGCGCCGTAGAACGTGCGGAAGACGGGAGTGGACCCCAGCGCGGCCGCCACGGCGACGGAGACGCCCATGCGGGAGACGGCGCCCCAGCCGCCGACCTCGTCGGGACCGTGAAGGACCTCGAGGTCGAAGACAACGGCGGGGGGAACCACTGAGGGCACGGAGGGCACGGAGGACGGCGAGGCTGGGGAAACGTCAACGGCGGGCTCACGCGGAGGACGCGGAGACGCGGAGGGCAAAACGGCAACGGCGGGCTCACGCGAAGACGCGAAGGGCGGAGGGACAGAGGAAACGACGGCTGCCAGCCCTGCACCGTTCGCCGTTTCTGACTTCTGACATCTGATCTCTGGCCTCTCGCCGTTCATGCCTGGGGCTCCACGCAGCCGAAGATCACGGTGTCGCCGTCGAGGTGGATGCGCTGGCCGTGGACGTGCATGGTCTGGCCGGTGAGCAAGGTGAGCCGGCCGAGGATGCGCAGGCCGCAGACGGGGCAGGGGAGAACGGGAACGGCAGAGTTCAGAGGCCGTCCTTCGTGCTCTTCGTGCCCTTCGTGGTTTGCCTTGCCGTCGCCGTTCTCCGCGTTCTCCGCGTCTCCGCGTGAGCCTTCCGTTGTCCGTCTTTGCGTCTCGACCGCGCCGGCGCGCTGGCGCAGTTCGGCGATGGTGTCCATAGCGTTCACAGTTCGCCCTCCTCGATGGCGCTGGCGAGAAGATCGAGTTC
>CAYYEE010000242.1:0-6909 GCA_964470775.1 uncultured Planctomycetota bacterium
TCGTCGGCGACCGCGCGCAGGAAATCGCGCACCTCGAAGTAGTCCCCGCCCCCGTGGCCCGCCTTCAGCGCCTCCGGCGGCGGACGCCGCCAGATCTCTGGCATGTGCTTCTCCGCAAAATCATCCATCCCCATCAGCGAATCGAAGTCGAACCATCGCGGCTCCGCGCTCAGCGCCCGCAGCCACAGCTTCGCCCGGTCCGCCGGCCCTCCCCGGCCCGACTCATACGCCCCGTCCTTGCCCTGCAACTGGTAATTCGTCATCGCGTGCGGCCGGTCCGAGATCATGTCCACCCGAATCTTGATCAGCGCCCCACGAACCGTCTTGCACAGCATAGTCGCGCTGTCCTGCGCATACGCCTCGCCCCGCGGATCGAGGTAATGACAACCCGTATTCTCACAACACACCCGCGCCACCCGGTCCCCCGCCATCCATTGCAGGATCGGCCCCAGGCTGTGCGTCCCATACGTAATCCCCGCCACCCCCGTCTGCCACTTCCGCCGCCACGGCGTCCTCTCGTTCAGGGCCTTCAGCTCGTGCAGATACTCGCCTTCCGCGTAGAAGACCTTGCCGAACAGCCCCTGCCGCGCCAGCTCGCGCACCACCACGTTCGGCCGCAGGTATGTGTAGTTCTCCGCCATCATGTACACAGCCTTCGACTTCGCCGCGGCCCGCGCCAGCGCCTTCGCCTCGTCCATGCTCACCGCCGCCGTCACCTCGCACAGCACGCTGATGTTCCGCTCCAAGGCCGCGATCGACATCGGCGCGTGAAACTGCATCGGCGTCCCCACCACCACCGCGTCCAGCCCCGCCTTGTCCAGCATCTCTTCATAGCTCGTGAACTTCATCCCCGCGCCCAGCAGCGCCGCCGCCTCGTCCAGCGCCTCCGCGCGGATATCGCACACCGCCACGATCGCCGCCCCGTTCGTCTCCAACCCCGCCTTGAAACTCTTCCCCCGGCCCGCCGCTCCGGCGACGCCGACCTTCAGCTTGTCCGTCATGTCCCGCGCCTCCCTGAGTTCGCGGCCTCGATCAGCCGGTCCGCGTTTCCAAAAAAGATGTCTTCCACGCCTTGCCGGCTCACGCCCGCCTCCTCGCACGCCTCCTTCAGACCCTTTAGCGCCTCGTACATGAACAGCGTATACCCCGCCTCGATCTCCGGAGCCTCGCGTTCCTTGTTGAAGAAGAATGGATAGCTCGTCCGGTTGACATACGTCCGCCCATGCCATTGCCGCCTCCCGCGCATGTAGAACACCGGGTTGTCCGTGCCGAAGAGAATGCGCCTCGGCCCCAGGAGCCTCAGCGCCAGCCGGTGCACCGCCGGGTTCAACACCGCCGAGTTGTCGAAGAACAGCCCCGCGTCCTCCGCCAATGGAGGCAGCGCCTCCTCCGCGTGCGGCAGCGTGTACGACCTCCCCAGATGCGCGATCACCGTGATGATGTTCGGATACCGCCGCCGCAGCTCCCGCACCTCCCGGATATTGTCCGGGTGCGCCAATCGCCCCGCCTTGGGCACGTGCAGCGTCAGCCACGCCCGCCGCTGATCCATCACCTCCAGGATACGATGCGGCAGCATCTCGAAAATGCTCGCCTCGATGTACTTGTCGCGCGTCGAATCGTCGTAGCCCAGAAGCGCATAGTAGGGCTTGAAGCCCAACACCCCCGGCTTGGCCAGCTCCTCCTCCGCCCGCTCGGCCGGCCATTCCGGCCGCACCGACGCCACACTCCGCCACCCCGGCCGCTTCAGACTCTCCACCCGCACATACTCGTTGCATCCCTCGATGTCGAAATCCAGACTCACCGATCCAAGATTGACCCGGTCCACGGTTCGCCCCGGAAACGTGATCCGGTCGCATCGCTCCGCATCCGGCGCGGCGATAGGCTCGCTCACCTCGTTCACCCAATACTGCCGCCGCATCTCCTCGGTCATGGGGCGCAGCCGCAGCGCCGGGTTCACCACGTGCGCGTGCGCGTCCACAATCCGCCACGGAACCCACCCCTCCAGATGCTCCGCCCAGAACGCCCGATCCACGTCCGTGTAATCGAACACGTGGTGCAGATGAACCCGCTCCATCATTCCTCCCTGCTCCGCGTCTTCACCCATCAGTGTCCATAAGCGCGGATAAGTGGTTTCCCCGTTCTATCTCACCGCCAGCGACCCCACATACTCCTCCAACAACCGCGCGTAAATCGCCCGCTCCGGCCCAGGCTCAATCGCTTCGCGCGCCCCCGTCATCCGCGCCGCCAGACCCGCCAGACTCTCCCCCGGCCGCGCCAGCGCCCGCGCCAGAATCGCCGCCCCCAGCGCGCTCGCGTCCGGCTCCACGCACGGCGACACTGGCGCCCCCGTCACACCCGCCACGATGCCCGGCGTCACTTGGCTCGACGCCGCGCCCCCCGTCATCACCAGCCGCTCCACCTCAATCCCCGCCGACGTGTAGAACCGCAGATACCGCGCCAGCTCAAAGGCCAGCCCCTCCGCCACCGCCCGCAACACGTGTCCCGGCCCGTGCCGCAGCTGCAAACCCGCCAGCCGCCCCGTCGCCCCCGGCGCCACACCCGCCGGCGCCGCCGCCACAAACGGCCAGAACCGCAACCCCTCGCTGCCCGCGGGCACGCGCCCCATCATCTCGTCCAGCGTCTCCGGCCGCGCGTCCTTCAGACCCATCAACCTCCGGGCCCAGTCGAACGCCGATCCTCCGTTGCCCAGCGAAAGCATCTGCCCGAACAACCCCGGCGCCACGTGAGAACATGAGAAGCCCTGAGGAATCACAGGCGCCGCCAGGCGGTCCGTCACCGCCAGCGTCACCCACGCCGTCCCGGCCCCGAACATCACGCTCCCGGCCTCCACCGCCCCCGCGCCCAGGGCCGACGCGTACTGGTCGTGAATCGCCGGCGAAACCGGCGTCCCTGCCCGCGCGCCCAGCCGCGCCGCCACGCCGGGCCGCAGCCCGCCCGCCGCCGTCGTCGCCGGCAGCAGGTCCGGCAGCCGCGCCTCCTCCATCCCCAGCATGTCCAGCCACTCGGGGTCCGCCCGGTTCAGCCACGGGTTGTACAGAATCGCCAGCGACAGCGACGTCGCGTCGTGCGCGCGCCGGCCGCACAACCGGCCCACAATCACGTCGCCCACGAACCCCGCCCGGTTCGGCGCCGCCACCCATCCCGGCTGCTCCTCGCGCAAGCGCAGGAGCTGCGCCGCCGCCACCGCCGCCGCCCCGTGCCCCACCCGCCGCGCAAACCACTCGCTCCCCATCCGCTCCGTCATCGCCTGCCCCAGCCGCCGCCCGCGCGGATCCAGCCAGCTCACCACCCGTCCCAGCGGCCGGTCCTCTTTGTCCAGCATCTGCAACGCGCCCCCCTGCGACGACACGCCGATGGCCTCGATATCCGCCAGTCTCACCCGCGCCGCCAGCCCCTCCAGCGCCTCCAGCGCCGCCGCCCAGATCTCCTCGATATCTTGCTCCACGCCGCCGTCGGGCGTGTGAATCAGGCGCACCGCCGCCGACGCCCGCGCCGCCACGCGGCCGTCCTCGCCCACGGCCAGCGCCTTCACGTTCGTCGTGCCCAGGTCCAGGCCGATGAACATCGCTCACACCTCGATGTAATCCGCGCCCAGCATCGCCGCCGCCAGCCGCAGCCGCGGCCGCGCGTCGCCAAAACACACCGCGTTATGGTGCGGCCCGCCGGCCTTGGCGTACGCGGTCAGGAACTCCCGCGCCCCCGCTTCCGGCGCCAGCTTGAAGTGCGGCGCGCACAGCGCCTCCACCGGCCCGAAGTCCTCAACCGTCGCCCCCGTCGCGATCATCCGCCACCGCGCGCCAGGCCCCAGCGTCAGCGCGAAAAGCGTCGCCGCGCCCGGGCGCAGCGCCGTCACCAGCTCGAGCTGCCGCTGCCGCGTCCGCGTAATCGGCGCCGGCCTCGCCGCCAGCCGCGTCTTCCGGTCCGGCCGCGCCATGGCCGCGTTCGCCTCGCCCATGTGGCTCATCAGCAGACTGTCGCCCGCAAAGTCCACCGTAAAGATCTCCGAGAAAGTGGCCGGGGGGCTCAGCCAGCTCAACAGCGCCGACCCCGCCGCCGCGATGATGTCCCCCTCGCCCCCAAACCCCAGCCCCTCCGCCATCATCCGGCTGATCGCCACGAACGGCAGCGTCGCCGTGCGCTCGTCCTCGCCGAACGCCATGAACTGATACGTCAGCGCGTCCAGCCGGTTGTCCCGCGCCATGCCGCGCAGAGCCAGCTCCGCCCGCGCCGTCGCCTCCAGCTCCTCCCGCGTCACCCCCTCCGCCACCGCGTACAACCGCCCGTACTCCGCCGCCAATGCCGCCGCCTCCGCCGCCGGCGCCCCCTCCGCGCGCCGGATGTAGTCCTCCACGCTCAGATGAATCCACTGGCACCCCAGCGTCGCCGCAAGCTGCGTCGTGTCCACCGCGAAGTCGCCCATCCCCGGAAACGGATACCCCATCAGTCCGATCCGCGACGAACGCAGCCGCCGCGCCGCGGCCGCCGCGCGCAGAAAGTCGCCCACCGGCGCCACCGCGTTCGCGTCGTCCAGATGCGTCGTCGCGTACTCGAACGCCACGCCCGACCGCAGCAGCGTGTTGCACAAATCCTGCGTCCCGTGCACTCCGTGGTTCGCCGTCATCTTCGGCCCGTCAAAGCCCCGGTCCACCGCGTACAGCTCCTGCGTGTTCCACACAAAGACCGGCGCCCGCGCCGCCTTCAGCGCCGGCAGCGCAATCTGGCTCGGCGAATACGTCAGCAGAATCACCACAATCGCGTCCACCCCCTGCGCCTCCAGGCCCGCCACCGCCCGGTCCACGTCCTCGCGCCGGAACACCGCCCCCTCGAAGACGACGTCCGCCTCCTTGGCCAGCGCCGGCAGAACCTTGCGCCGCAGCCACGCCTCCCGCTCCCCGCGCAATCCCGGCGCCAGCGTCTCATACAACTCCAGCGTCAGAGCCAGCACGCCCGCCTTCGGCCGCGTCAGTTCCTGCGCCATGGGTCACTCCTGAGAAACGCCCGCACGTTTCGCCCTCCACGCCATCCGCGTCAACGGCCACAGAACCGCCAGAAACACCACCCAAGCCGCCGCCAGCGCCGCCCCCAGGCTCAGGCCCAGCCCGTTCTGAAGCACATACGACAGCGCCAGCGACGGCGCAAACGAAAACACGAAAAGATTCATCTGCCGCGCCACGGTCCACAACCCGTGCCTCGCCTCATACGCCGTCACCACGCTCACCATCGGGAACGTGGTCATGAACCCCTGCAGCGCCTGCTTCGTCGTCACGATCCCCAGAATCACCGCCGCGATGATCGGCAGCTTCATCCACAGCGGCAGGGGGCTGCGGTGCCCCGGCTCCGTCCGCCGCGGCGTCAGGCGGAAGAGCAACCCCGCCACCAGCGCCGTCGCCAGACACGAGACCCAAAACGCCGTCCCTGTCGCCTCCACCGCCTGCGCCAGACCCCACGCCACCCCCGCGTAGGCCAGCGCCGACGCCGCGATGCACACCACCACCGGAATCCTCAGCCCCGCGTGCAACAACGTCACCGCGTAGATGTAACACAAGAACAGCCCAAACCCCGATATATGCGAAAACCCGATCGGCTTGCCCACCGCCAGCGACGCCACGGTGAACGGCACGGGCAGGCTCAGAATCACCGCCTTCAGCTTCTGGCTGCGCAAATACGCGATGAGCGTGCATTGCGCCGTCACCGCCGCCACCAACGCCCAATCCCACGCGGTGTAGTGGAGGCTCATCGCCCGCCTCCCGCCGCAACCTCCGCCACAGTCACCCGCACACCCCGCCGCTCCATCGCCCGCCGCTGGCCCGCGTCCAGCCCCCCGCACGTCACAACGTCCGTCAGCCGGTCCAGGCCCGCGATCCGGCACAGCGAACGCCGCCCGAACTTCGACGCGTCCGCCAGCAACACCCGCCGCTCCGCCCGGCCCAGCATCAAACGGGTGATCGCCGCCGCCTTCGTGTCCGCCGCGTAGAATCCCTCCCCGGGGTCCACTGCGTCGCACCCAAAGAACGCCACGTCCACGCTTACGCTCGCAAGCCTCTCCAGCGCCCACTCGCCCATCAGATCCGGCGACAACGGATTCACCTCCCCCCCGGGCGCCAGCACCCGCACCCCGCGCTGCCCCACAAACTCCGACGCCACGCAGAGGTTGATCGTCACGATGACGCCGCGCCACCCACCCCGCAGCGCCCGCGCCAGCGCCAGCGTCGTGGTCCCTGTGTCCAGAAACATCGTCCCCCCCTCCGGCGCCAGCGCCGCCGCCGCCCGGCCGATCGCCTCCTTTTCCTCCCGATGGCGGGACTCCTTCTCCTTGAACGAAAACTCATACGACACCCGCCCCCCCGGCATCGCCCCGCCATGCACCCGCAACGCCCGCCCCGACGCCGCCAGCGACGCCAGGTCCCGCCGAATCGTAATCTCCGAAACGCCCAGCCTCTCCGCCAGCGACGCCACCGCCACGCCGCCCGAGGCCAGCAGCGCCTGAATCTGCCTCCGCCGTTCTTCCGGGTTGCGAGACAACCCTCACCTCCGCAATAGAGCGTTAATGATCGAAACGAGCATAAACAATCACACGCCCCACGTCAAGCCAAATGCGCCCCGCCCCGTCCGTCCCCCTTCCCTTGCCCCAGGCCCGCCCCCGCCTGCTCCCCCCGCGCCCCATATAACTGATCCCAATACGCGTCCAAGATCGCGATGGTCTTCTCCAGATTCGGCACGTTCAGCGCGCCCTCCTGCTCGATCAGCAACCCCCGCTCGGTTAGCTTGCGCAGCGCGTCCCCGATCTCATACTCCACCTCCACCCCATACCTTTCCTTCAGATAACGCCGCGCCCGGCGCTTCACCTCTTCCGCCGGAATCAGCTCCCGCTCCGAATCCAGAATGGCC
>CAYYEE010000243.1:0-6904 GCA_964470775.1 uncultured Planctomycetota bacterium
CCCCTCGAACGAGCCCGCCTTGCCGTGTCCCACCGGTCCGTCCGGCGCCAGCCGCATATGCCCCACCTCGCCCGCCATGCCTGTCGCGCCTTCATACAGGCGCCCATTGAGGATCAGCCCGCCCCCCATGCCCGTGCCGCAGGTCAGAAACACCACGTTCTCGCAGCCACGCGCCGCGCCGAACTTCCACTCCGCCAGCGCCCCCGCGTTCGCGTCGTTCATCAGATACGCCTTGCCGCCAAAGCGCTTCTCCAGCATCGCGGTGATAGGCACATCGTCCCAACCGGGCAGGTTGGGAGGTGACATCACGACCCCGCGCCGCCAGTCCAGCGGCCCGCCGCACGACACCCCAAACACCGGCGCCGGGCCCGGCCCCAACGCCTCCACCGCCCGTGTCAGCCGCGTCAGCGTCTCCTCCACGCCCGCCGTGGCAAACACCTCGCGCGCCAGCACGCGGCCGTTCGAGTCGCCCCTCACCACCGCGCACTTGGTCCCGCCGATGTCCAGCCCCAAAACGTCCATGCACGGTCTCCCTATGCCGCGGCGCCTCAGAACTCCGCCACCGCAGGCTGGTCCACCCACAACACGCTCTCCTGGCCGAACCGCTTCTTGTATTCAGCAATGACCTCGCGGATGGCCGAAGCGCGAGCCGAGGACCTCTCGTGAACGATCACCACCACGCGCGTCTGCTCGCGCGTCAACTCGCCGCTCTGCCCCCGCCATTGCCCACTCGCGTCATAAACCGTCAGACCGTCCGGAAAGCGCGGCGTCACCACCTCCGCCAGAAAGACCTTCCACTCCCCGTCGCTCACAACCCCGCCCCCGGGCTTGGACAGGCCGAAGTACAACTCCGTCTTCACCCAATGGAGCGTCCGCCCTTTCAACTCCGCTGGGGAAGACGGCTTGGCCGCGCATCCCGCCGACAGCATAGCCGCAAAAACCGCAAGCGCCAACGACACCCCCCACCGCGACCTCATATGCGTCTCCTTTCTGCCGCTGACCTAAGCCGCCGTCTTGGCCGCTTCGAGTTGGCCCTTGATATTCGCCGCCGCCTTGGCCTCGTCGCTCAAAAACACGGTCTTGGGGCTGATCTCGGCGACCTTCTTGCGCACCGCCTCCAGCGCCCACTCCTGACCTTCGGCGGGCTGCGTCACGAGCGTCTGGCCCGCCGCCCGCACAAACGAGGTCAACTCGTCCTCGCTGTCCCGCAGATCATTCATCCCGGACTGTGCGTTAATCACCGCCGTCATGCTGGCGAACTTCACCAGAGCGCCCAGGTTCAGCAGGTCGCGGATCACTTCGCGGGCCATCTTGCCCCGGCCCACCTGCACCAGAATATAGTCCGGAGCCGACGTCTGGGCCGCCTTGCGCACCGAATCGCGGATCGGCGTGGCGGGCGAGCCGTGACACGGGCACTGCGCGCCACCCGAACTCGCGTACGCGTTGACGCATACATTGTCAGCCTTGGCGATCGCGTTCTCCGCCGCGTGCGCGTCATAGAGAACCACGCACACCTTGACGCCCGGTCCCAGGGCCTCGATGACCTTGTTGATCAGCGACTTGCGCCCGCTGCCCGAGATGCCCGCCACCACCGCCACGGGGATCGGCGGACGCTTCGGCCCGCCCAGGCCCAGCCATGACATCAAACCCATTCTCTGGCCCTTTCAAGCCGCCGTCACATGCGCACGACCTGGCCCGTCGCCGCGCTCTTGCGAGCCTTCAACACGACCTCGGTGTTGATGAAGCTGTCTTCTTGCGTCAACAGCGTCGGCGTCCCGTCCAGAATGCAATCAATCAGGTCCTGCGGATACGTGTGCGATGGCGCGCCGTCCGGGTAATGCCACGGAGCCTTATCCACCGTCACGGCCATGCGCCGCTTTCTGCCGTCCACCAGTTCCACCATGCCCTTGGTCCCAAAGACCCGCAGCTGGTCGTTGCCGTGGAACCCGATCGGCTTCGGGTTGCAGTAGTTGACCACGATGCACGCCAAGGCGCCCCCTTTCAAGCGGCAGGCCACGTTCGCGGCCATGCGCAGTTCGCCAGGCTTGGGGTTGCCGCGCTGGGTGTCCTGAGCAAAGATCTCCTCGAACTCCAGCCCCGTGACGAACCGAATAAAGCTCACCGCATGGATGCCCGCCTGCATCAACATACCGCCGTCCACGCCCTCGTCCTGCGGCCGGCTGTCATTGTAGGGATACGACTTCATCGCGTACACCTGTACGATCTCGCCGATCGCGCCCGAGTCCACAACCTGCTTCATGCCCCAAAAGTCCGCGTCATAGATCATGGGGTTCATGGTGCGCAACTGCTTGCCCGATAACTTGGCCGCCTGGCGCAGCGCCGCCAGTTGTTCCAAAGACAAGGCCATAGGCTTCTCGGCCAACACGTGCTTGCCGGCCTTCAGCGCGGCGACAACCTGGTGCTGCTGCTCGTCGCGCCGCGAACTGCAGAAACTGATCAAGTCAACGCCCTTATCCGCCAGCAGCGCGTCCAGGCTCTCCACGAAAGCCGCGTCGCCCATCGCCTGCGGCAGCTTCTCCTTCAAGTCGTCAAACCGCGCCCTGTCTATCCCCGATACCGCAACCAGCCGCGCCCTCTTGAGATGAGGCATGTGCCCGAGAATCTGATGGCCGGACATGCCGTAACACGCTATCTTTACTTCCTTCATCCATGAACCCTTCGTTGACCTGGTGTGTGGAAAACGGCCACAGACGCCCGACGCCCGGCAACGTATGATCGGGTCAGTATATCAGCCCACGCCCTGCCGGGCAAACCGCTGGCCCAGTGGCCCCCAGTGGCGGATGGACGCATATGTGCTAGCGGCCCGCTGAAAAAGACACCGCGTCGGCGGGGATATGGCGCCTCAGCCCGCCAACGGCGGGATCGCAACGTGTCCCTGGAACAGACGCGACATTTTCCAACAGGCTGCTAACGTTGTGTCTCAAGAATGACTTTGCTATTTTTTGAGGCACAACACGACGCAGCCGACGTCTGCAACTTAGGCCACAGCAAAGAGTTGACTTTGGCCCTTGTACGTTACGGCCGCCGTCCCTTGGGCCGCGTTGTCCACGTTTCGCACCACGCTATCAAGAGGCCCGCCTATGTTCGCCGAGAATCTCACGCCCGAAGTCCTGCGCCGCGTGCTCCTCCCACGCGATCAGTTCCACCCATTCCCCGACATGCGGGACCGCGCTTACTGGACCGCGCTGCCCGACGCCGTTCGCCAGGGGCTTGTGTCGGCCGGCGAGGCGGCCATGGCCTCGCCTTGGCCTGCCCTGCCCGCCACGCTCTACCTCGACTTCAGCCGCACCGGCGCGCGCACGCCCTATGAACTCACTTACTTCGCGCGCCGGGCCGCGCTTTGCTCTATGGTCCTGGCCGAGTGCGTCGAAGGCGCCGGCCGGTTTCTGGACGCCATCGTCAACGCCCTCTGGTCCATCTGCGAAGAGTCCACCTGGGTCATTCCTGCCCATTGCGGACTCCAGAAGGCCGACAGCAGACTGCCCGACACGTCAGAGCCGGTGGTGGACCTCTTCGCCGGCGAAACCGGAGCGCTCGTCTCCTGGACCCGCTACCTGCTCGGTTCCGCGCTTGACGCCATCTCGCCGCTCATCGCGCCCCGCCTCGCTTCCGAGGTCCAGCGCCGCGTCATCCTGCCCTGTCTCTCGCGCGACGACTTCTGGTGGATGGCCGGAGCGTCCGGCAGAGCAAGCAACTGGACGGTCTGGACCTGCTCCAACTGGCTCACCTGCGTCCTGCTCGACGAGCCCGATCCTGAGCGCCGCGTTCAGGCCGCAGCCAAAATAGCCGGCTGCCTCAACCGCTACGCTGACGCCGTGCCGCAGGACGGCGGATGTGACGAGGGCCCCCACTATTGGTCCTACGCAGCGGCTTCGCTGGTGGACGCCCTTGACCTGCTGGCCGCCGCGACCCAGGGCAAGCTCTCGTTTTACGATCAGCCCATCGTCCGCGACATGGTCCGCTACATCGCATACGCCCACATCTGCGACCGCTACTTCGTAAACTTCGCCGATGGCCCCGGTGTTCTCCAGGTGGACCCCTTCCTTCTCCATCGGTGCGGACGGCGCGTCCAGGACAAGGACGTCATGTCACTGGCCGCCAGTCTTGCGGCTCCGGGCCAGGCGCCCAGCGGTGGTCTGTTCGGCACGCTGGGTCGCGTTCTTTGGTCGCTTCAGGAGCAGCCCCTCATCGCTGCCCATGCCAGCGCCCCGCTCCTTCGCGACGTGTGGCTGCCCGAGACGCAGGTCGCGGCCGCGCGCCAAACGGCCGGTTCGCCCAAAGGCCTCTACTTCGCCGCCAAAGGCGGCCACAACGCCGAACGCCACAACCACAACGACGTGGGCAACGTCATCGTCTACGCCGATGGAGCGCCCGTCCTGATTGACGCGGGCGTGGGGACCTACACGCGCAGGACCTTCGGCCCTGACCGATACTCCATCTGGACCATGCAGTCCGCCTGGCACAACCTGCCAACGATCAACGGCCACATGCAGCAGCCCGGCCGCGAATTCGCCGCGTGCGAGGCGTCCTGGAGCGCCGACGACGAGAGGGCTGTGTTCCAACTCGACATCGCCCCTGCCTATCCCGCCCAGGCCGGTTTGGTTTCGTGGGTTCGCCGAATCACGCTGCTCCGCGGCCGTTGCATCGAGATCGCCGAAAGGTGCGAGTTTCTCGCCACCCCTTCGGAGGTCCTTCTTCACCTCCTCACGCCCTGCGCCGTTGTGCAGGGACCGCCCGGCCTCATCGCGCTTGAGCCCGCTCCCCTGGCCGACGGCCGCGTTTCCGGCCAAGCGCGCATCGAATACCCGGCGGACCGGTTCGACGTGTCTTTGGACGAGCAGCCGCTGGACGACGGACAACTTGCCAAGGCTTGGGGCGCGCGCCTCACGCGCGTCACCCTTGCCCTGCGAGCGTGCGCGGCCCGGGACGGGTGGGTCATCCGCGTGACGCCCGCCCAAGCGTAATCGCCCCAGTCCGGCGCCGCCAGGGCATTCGGTTCAAGCCGGATGCGTCTTGAACCACTCCACGGTCCGCCGCAGGCCTTCCTCAAAGCTCACCTGCGGCCGGTAGCCGAGCAGTTCCCGCGCCCTGGCAAAGTCGCCTTCAGACCTGCGCACGTCGCCTGCCCGCGCCGGCGCGTAGAGCGGCTCGATCTTCGTGTCCAGGAAACCGTTGATCCGCGCCACGACCTCGTTCACGGACCGCGTGTCGCCGCACACCACGTTGATCACGTGGCCCGACGCCTTGGGCGCGGCCGCGGCCAGCAGGTTGGCGTGGACCACGTTCGCCACGTACGTCCAGTCGCGCGACTGTTCGCCGTCGCCATAGATCGTGGGCCGCTCGCCTTTGAGCAGCAACGACGTGAAGACCGGAATCGCCGCCGCGTACTGCGACTTGGGGTTCTGTCTGGGGCCGAACACGTTGAAGTAACGCAGGCAAACAGTCTCCAAGCCATAGCAACGGGTGAACACCTGGCAGTAGTACTCGCCGGCCAGCTTGGCCGCCGCGTAGGGCGACAGCGGCTGCGGCGCCATGGTCTCCACGCGCGGAAAGCCCGGCTGGTCGCCATAGGCCGAAGACGACGCCGCGTACACAACACGCCGCACCCCCGACTGCCGCGCCGCGTTCAGGATCGAGAGCGTGCCGTCCACGCAGGCGCGGTTCGTCGCCGCCGGGTCCGCCACCGAACGCGGCACGCTGGGCAGCGCCGCCTCGTGAAAGACCACTTCAACCCCAGCCATCGCCTTGGCCGCCAGCGCCTCGTCGTTGATGTCGCCCTCAAACACCTCCACGCGGCCGGCAAGGTCCGCCAAATTCTCGCGGCGGCCCGTTGAAAAATCATCGAGAACCCGCACCGTGTCCCCGCGCTTGACCAGCGCCTCAGCGATGTGCGAGCCGATGAACCCGCCGCCGCCCGTCACCAGATACGCGCCCACGCTCACACCTCCCACAACACAAGGGCCAGCCTCAGTCTTCAATCTTCAGCCGTTTCACTTCGGCGTGCCCACATCATCATACTTGCGCACGCGCAACGCAACGCCCAGCTCCGCCGCTAGACGCTGGCAAGCCGGGATATCTACGCCCGGCATGTCAATCGCCGTCACGACGACCTCGGGCAGCGCCGCCTTGGCCTCGCGCACGAACGCCAGCAGCGCGTCGAACGCCTCGGGGCCATGCTCCGGCTGGCACAGGCGGGCATAGCTGTCTCGGTCCGCCGCGTTCAGGCTCACCGACACGCTGTCCACCAGGCCCTTCAACTCCGCGCAGACCGGCCGGCCGTGAATCAGGCTGGCGTGGCCGTTGGTGTTGATGCGCACCTTGGTCCTCGGCGACGTCCGCTTCACCCACGCCGCCACCGCCTTCAGCGCGTCCAGCCGCAGCGTCGGCTCGCCAAAGCCGCAGAACACGATCTCCTTGTACATGCGCGGGTCGCCGATCGCGGCCGTCACCCTTTCGGCGGAAGGCTCGGCCTCCAGCGCCAGGTTGTGTCCTTTGACCACGGGCCGCGTCTCGCGCGCGCAGAACACGCAGCGGTTGGTGCAGCGGTTCGTCAGGTTAACGTACAGGCCGTCGCGGATGGGGTAGACGACAGTCCCCGGGTCGGCCGCGCTGCCCACGCCGAAGAGATGGAACGCGTTGAACGACGACACGCGCTCCACGTCCGCCACCGTGAGGCCATAGACGCGGGCGAGTTCCTCGGCCGTCTCGCGCGCAAAGGCGGGTTCATTGGTCTGTCCGCGCCGCGACTTGGGCGCCAGGTAGGGGCAGTCGGTCTCCACCAGCAGCGCCTCGGCCGAGACGCGCGCCGCCGTCTCGCGCAGACGGGTGGCGCTGGGATAGGTGACGTTGCCGGCGAACGAGATGTAGAACCCAATTCGCCGCA
>CAYYEE010000244.1:0-6868 GCA_964470775.1 uncultured Planctomycetota bacterium
GCACGCCAAGCTGAACAGGCAGCCGGAACCGCCGCCCCTCGGCCTGGCCGTCATGAAGGAGAAAGAGCCCAGGCGTCAAAGCCGCCAGCGCCACCGCCGGGCGCAGCGCGTCCGCCGAGAAGGCCGCGCGCGCGCGCGGCTCGTCGTGGTTCTCAACAAAGCGCACGCCGCGCCGCAGCCACTCCACGCCTCTAGCCAGCCGATGGCGAATGGCGCCCGCATTGCCCGCCACCAGCTCGTCGTAGAACTCCTTGTCGTAGGCGTAGTCAAATCCCTGCTCAATCAGCCGGCTTTCCAAGCCCCAGTAAGCCTCGGCCGCGAACACGAAATCCGGATTCCGCCGCCGCACCGCCTCGATGGCGCTGGGCCAAAATTCGTCCTCGCCTTCCCACGGCTCCTGTGGCCACGTCCGCCCAAAGACTTCCTTGAGCACCAGCATCGCCATGTCGCAACGCACCCCGTCGCACTGGGCGGCCACGCCCTCCAGCTCCGCGATCATGGCTTCGCGCGTCGCGCGGCGGCTGTAGTTCAACTGCAGCGTGTCGGCCCAGCCGGGAAAGTTGGGGTCGCGGCCGTGGGCCAGGATGCCGCTGGGCAGGCGGACGTAGTTGCTGGGCTGGTGCTTGAGCAGGTCTTCGGACCCGGCCACGAACCGTTCCGGCGCCTCGGCCGCCCACGCATGGTCCAAGGCCATGTGATTGGGCACGAAGTCGAGCATGAGGCGCACTCCGTGCCGGGCCAGACGCCGCCGCAGTGTCGCCAGCGCCTCGGCGCCGCCGAAATCGCGATGAACCATGTACTGCTTCACGGCAAAGGGCGAGCTGAACACGTTGTCCGTCGTGAACCCCGGCACCCGCTCCTTGCACTCGGCCCACAGCCACTCCAGCGACTGCGCCAGGCGGCGGCCCGCCTCGCCGGTCTGCCAGACCCCTAGCAGCCACAGCCACTCGAATCCCTGGCTGGCGAGACGCTCCATCCATGCTTCGGGCACATCGGCGAATGTGGCCGCATGGCCGACTTCGTCGGCAAGTTCGCGCAATAGAATCCGCGCGTTCGCCTCGTAGAGCATGCTGTGTCGCCGGTTCACCGCGCTTCCTTTCTCCTGGCTCAAAAACTACTATCCGCGTTCGGAATCATACCACGAAACGCCTTCAGGCGGGCATTCCTTTGCTCGGCGGCGCGTCATTGGCCCGGCGGCCCTTGCCGCGCCTGTTGAAGCAGCCTGCCCTCCACGGACCCTGGATCCGGCAGCGTGGCCAGCTTCTGGCTCTCCATGATCCGCGCCAGAGCCAGCAGCACGGACATGTTGTGTTGCAGGTAGTCGATGCGCACGCTGGGCTTGCCCACCGCCTCCGGGAACATGCCGATGGCAAACGGCGGGTCGCGGAAGTCCATGACCGACTCGATGCTGTGCTGCATGCGCAGTTGGAACGCTGCGCACAGGCCCAGCGCCGCCAGCGTCTGGCCGGCCGAGGCGGGCTGGCTGGCGCGCTGGAAAAGGCGCCACGCCGCGGCCAGCGCCTCGCCCCGGCACGCCGCGGCCGTCACGGCCGAGTTGTTATTGAACGCGCCAAAGCGCCACGCCGCCAAGGGGGCGCGGTTCTGAGCCAGCGCAATCGCTGTCGCCAGGCGTTCGGCGTACTGAACCCATTCGCTCTCCCCGTCCGCCGCGTGCAGTTCGTCCAGCGCCATCAGCAGCCAGTGATCGTGAGGAATCTGCCCAGGGCCTTTGCCCTGCTCGCGCGCGATGAGGAACCGCGCGCCCTTGGCCGCCGGCGCCAGCCATCGCGGCTCGTTGAGGGCGCGGGCCATGTGAGTCATGGCCAGGATCGCTTCGCCCGGGTAGTAGGGGCATTCCCACTCCGTGTCAGGCTCCATGCCCGGCAGGCCATAGCGGTGGACGAAGCCGCCGTCGCGGTCCTGGGCCAGAACCAGCATGGCGCCCAGGCGGCGGAGTTGCGGCTCGAACCGGCGGTCGCCGGTCACGATCTGATAGCGCGCCGCGGCCAGAGCGTTCAGCGCCGTGGCGCCCAGTTCAACCCACCTCCCCTCGGGGACGCACGACGCGTTGTCCTCGGCCCGGCCAAAGGGGATCGTTTTGGCCAGCGCCCATTCCAGGCCGCGGCGCAGCGCCCCCAACACGCGCTCATCCCGGCCCCACGCGTACAGATCGCCCATCACCCAGAGCATGCCGCCGTGACGCGGCATGTTGTAGCCGCGTGGTTTCTCGCCCGTCGGCGGGTTATAGACGTAAAGAAAGGACCCGTCCGCGTTGCACATGCGCAGCAGCGCCTCGGTCCCGGCGCGCAGAGAGGCCGCAAGCTCCGGGGCGCGGACAAAGTCCACGGCGCGGTGACCCGCGCACATGGGCCGCGCCGCGGCGCCGTCCGTGAACGCGCTCGCCACGCGGAAGCGCTGGACCCGCACGGGCTTCAGGTCGGTCATGCTGGCGCGGAGAACCTGGCTCTGGGGCGTGGCGGGCAAGAGGTCCAGGATGGCGCGCGGCATGAGGCATTCGAGAAGCGTCTCGCCGCCGGCGGCCGTGATCTCGGCGGGAAAGAGGATGGCGCCCGGCGCGTCGGGAAAGGAGAGCCCGTCCAGCCCCGGCGAGTACCCGCGCCACAGGCCCAGCGTCACGGTCTCCACCGGCGCCGCCCCGGTCGCGACGTCGAGGCGGACGATGGGTTTGGACGGCATGGCGCCGGCCGACCGCAGTTGGCGCGCCGCCGCCACAAGGGCCTCCCAGGCGCTCGCCCCTTGGCCGGTGGCCCGGCGTGAAGGCGCCCTGCCGTCGCCGACAGCTAGCCGCACAACGCACAGGCTGCCGCCCCCGACCATCGCCACGCTGGGCGGCCGCTCGTCGCCGGCCAGAACAGCCGGGGCCGCGCGAACAAGCGCCGTGACCTCGTCCGAGGACATCGCCGCCCTGACGGCTGGACCCGCGGCCTGGGCCGCGGCCGCGAAGACGGCGGCCGCCACAACGGCAAGGCATGTGCGCAACGGCGCCACGGCGCAATCCCTAACAGACTTGAGGACCCACCCGCATTGTAGTGGCCGCGTCTGCGCCGGACAAGTCAGACAGGTGGGACAAGTTAGGCACGTCCGAGGGGGCGGGTGTTGCGCGCCTCTTCTCTCGTCCTTCCCACAGCGCCTCGATCGCCGCGGCCGCGGCCAGTTCAGGAAGCGGCGTCCGTGGTGGAAGCTGGCGGCGGAGGAGGCGTCGGCGCCGGGTTCCCGGGAATAGCGCGGGCCAGGCGCAGAGTGAGGCGGAACCGGGCGCCTGGCCGGCCCGTGGAGACCAGATCCAGCCGGCCGCCCAGGCCGCAGGCCCAGCGCCGGGCCAGCGCCAGGCCCAGCCCCACGCCCGGCGCCGACGGCGCGCGCGAGCCGCCGCGATGGAAGGGCGAGAACAGCGTGCGCGCCACTTCAGGCGGCACGCCCGGACCTGCGTCGGCCACGTCGAAGAACACGTGGCGGCCCTCAGCCGTCACGGCCAGCGCCACGCGCCGGTCCTGCGCGCGCGCCGCATACTTGCACGCGTTGTCCACCAGGTTGAACAGGATGCGCTCCACGATCTCCGCATCGGCGTGGACGCGCGCGCCCGGCGGTTCGTGGAGCGACACCGCCAGCGTCATGCCCGCCGCGGCGCACCGCTCTCGCAACAGAGGCGCGGCGCGCTCGATCAGCTCCGCCACGGCCACGGGCCGCACGCTGGGCGTCCAGGCGCGGCGCTCGAGCCGGGCGTGGTCGAGCACGTTCTGAACCAGTTGCGAGAGGCGGTCGGATTCCCGCTGCATCGTGCGCAGATACTCGGCGACGCGCTCGGGCGGCGCCATGCCGTTGGCCAGCATGTCGCTGTAGAGGCGCAACGTGGTGAGCGGCGTGCGCAGTTCGTGCGTCACGGCGGACACAAACTCCATGCGCCGCTCGCTGAGCGTGACAAGGCTGTTGAGCGCCAGCGCGGCCACGAGCGCCGAGACGGTAAGGGCGGCCCACGCGCTGACCAGGGCCGAGTGGGCGAACGTCCACTCCGGCGCGTCTTGCGCCGGCAAGGGCCCAGGGTCAATGACGGCCGGGATGCTGGCCAGCGCGCGATCAGGCGTCAGGGGCGCTTTGCCCCAACGCGGCAGCAGCCGGGCCTGAGGCAGCAGGTCGCGCACGTCTTCCAGGAGCGACGCGGACAACTCGGACCAGTCGGCCCAGAAGCCTTCCAGCCTGGGCGCGGCCTTGTGGCCCATGTCCGCCTCGCGCACGAAGATCAACACCGGACGCTCCGGGGATGGGTTCAGCCAGACCGCGCGAAGAGCAGGCGAAGGCGAATCCCCGCCCGCCGCCCGGTTCGTCATCAGTCTCAGGTTGTACTCGATGACCGACTGCGTTTGGGCCGCGGCTTGCTGGCTTCTTTGCTGAGCGGCTGGCGGAGCTTGGGGCGCGGGGAGGGGCTGGCCCAGCTCGCGCCAGAGGCGCTGCGGCGTGGCCGCGGCCGAGAGGCTGGCGAGCAAGACTTTGGCGTTGGGTTCCTGCTCCCCGCGCGTGGCCCGCGCCTCGGGCGACGACCATACGCCCGCCGGCGTCACTACGAAGTAGAGCCGCGCCCAGCCCAACCGCGGGTTGATGTCCGGCCCGTCGTAGTGCGACGAAGGCCGCGAGGACTCGCGCGCCACGTCGGCCAGGAGCCGGCTGTCCATACGCCACAGCGCCAGACGCAGCCGTTCGTGCAACGCGGCCTCGGCCGCGGCTTGGGCGCGGCTGGCTTCCAGGCGCAGCGACGCGCGCGTCACCCACGCAAGCGGCGTCGCGGCCAGCAGGGCGCATAGGGCAAAGAGAATCCACAGCGTGATCCGCGGCCGGGTCATGGCGCCGCCTCCGTCGGAAGAGACAGCCGGCCGCTGGGCTGCTGGCCCGAACACGCCGGCCGAGCGAGGGCGTAGCCCTGGCCGCGCACCGTCAGGACCAGCTTGGGCGCGCCGCCCACGTCGCCCAGTTTTTCGCGCAGCCGGGCCACGGCCATGTCCACGGCGCGCGTGTCCAGGTTGCGGGGGTCGATGCCCCACACGCGCGAAAGGATCTCATCGCGGCTGATGGCGCGGCCGGCGTTGGCGGCCAGATAGGCCAGCAGCGCGCCCTCGCGCTCGGTGAGCGGTTCCACGCCGCCCCCGGGCGCCACCACCTCGCGGCGCTCCAGGTCCACCTCGCGGCCGCCGAGTTTGAGGCGCGCCACGGGCCGCGGCCGCTCGGCCGATCGCCGCAGCACCGCCTCCACGCGCGCCAGCAGCTCGCGCGCGCTGAAGGGCTTCACGACGTAATCGTCGGCGCCCTCGCGCAGGCCGCGCACGCGGTCGTCTTCGGCGCTGCGGGCGGTGAGGATGATGACCGGCAGGCCGGGACGGCCCTTGCGCACCTCCTTGAGCACGTCCATGCCGTCCATGCGGGGCAGAGCCAGGTCGAGCAGCAGCAGGTCCACGCCCGCGCCAAACGCGGCCTTCAGCCCCTCCTCGCCGTCGCAGGCCTCCAGCGCGGCGTAACCCGCGTATTCCAGCGCGCCCACTACGCCGCGCCGGATGGCGTCGTCATCTTCCACGATAAGGACCGACACGCGGTGGTTCATGCGGGCTCCGAGGCGAAGGACGCCAGGGACGGGAAAGACAAGAAGGACGGCGGCCAAGGCCGCGACAACGCGCTTTCAGACGCTTGCAGGCGGGACGCCTTCAGCATTGTAACGCATTCGCCGCGCGAACGGCTGCGCGGCTGGCGTTGCCGGGGAAGCGGCCGGGCGTCCGGCCGTTTCCCCGGAGCTGAGGCGTCCGCGCCTGCGCAGTCCGCCGTTCCTGCTGCGATCCGGAACGGCTGCGCCCCACTTCCCAGGGCATTCCCGTTCACGTCAAATGCAGACCAGCGCTTCATAGCGGTACTTGAGTGTCGTCTCCTTGCCGGGCGCGAGCTCCACTTCCCACACCAGCTCGTTGCGCTCATTGACGCTGAACACGCCCCCTTCGGCAAGACGCTTCTCCGGCGAGCCCTCGGCCTCGACGAGCCTGCCCGAGAAGCGGCGGCGGATAATGACCTTGTCCTGGCGGCCGCGATAGCTCTTCAGAATCATCGTGCCCTCGACCAGCGACCGCTGGAACGTGCGGCCGCCGATGGAGAGAGTCTCGCGCTTGCCTTGGACCTCGCTTTCGGTGTGCAGCGCGCGGACGTTGAGCGCGCGCGTGATGCGGACCAGCGCCTTTTCGCCCGGCGCGGTCCAGTTGAGCATGTTCTGGCCCGAGAACAGCTCTTTCTCGCGCACAGCCACGGGCGCGGTGGTGAGTGGGAAGCTGAAGGGATTGGCGAAGCGCGCCGCGTCCCAAACCGCGTCCTGCTCGCGGTCCCAGTTTTCGGAGCGGTGGCGCGGCTCATAGGGCCGGCCGAACTCGTCGCGGTTGTCGGGGATGACCCACTCCACCAGCCGCTCATACTCGACGTCCTTCTCGGCCACGGGCAGGTACGCGGCCTGGCCCAGGCCCAGCGTCAAGCGGCCGAGGTCCTGGAAATGGAGGTCGAGCCCGTCTTTGAATGACGACAAGTCAGGGACAGACGCGCCGCCTCTGTCCACGGCCGTGTTCATCATGACCTGCTGCGCGATGGCGTAATTGCGGTTGCGTTGCGACGGGTCTTGCGCCAGTTGGGAGAAGAACGCGGCCCACGTGGTCGAAAGGTCGAGAGGCGACGCGACGTGCCCGAACTGCACGGCCGGGAAACCGCTGATGCCGAAGACGCGCGTCTTGTCGAGGTCCGCGAGTTCGTTTTTGATGACGCAGGACATGGCCAGGGCGCCCTGGCCGTCTTTGTTCAGATCGAGGCGGTAGGACGGCGCCCACGAGATCCC